>JBBQTJ010000016.1:0-22046 GCA_038213315.1 Planctomycetota bacterium | reverse complement strand
CTGATTGGCGTGCAGAACGCGGAGGGCGAGGGGATCGGGCATGGGGGAGACATCCGTCGATAGCAGTCGCGGGGTCGCGGGGTCGCGGGTCACGTACTTCTGAGTATTTCGAGCATTCGAGCATTCAAGCATTCGAGCATTCGAGCATTCGAGCATTGACCCCGCGACCCCGCGACGGCTGTCATAGCTGTCCTGGATATTTCTATCCCGCTCCCAGCCATATCCATCCCACAATCTGGCATACGGTGCACGTCTTCCCAAGGACACCTCATGGCCTGGATTCAAAAGCCTTCCTCCCCCTCCGCGCCGGTGATCGGCCTGTTTGCGCCCTGCGATCCGCGCATCGATGATCCGTCGCGTGAGCGCGCGCAGAACATCTGCGCCATGACCGGCCGCATCCTCAAGGCGATCAAGCTGCCCCAGGGCGAGAAGCCCGGCATCTACACCGCCGAGCAAACGGTTGAGAACGAGGCGCACGCCGATGCGGTGGCCTACGACTTCCGCAAGCAGGGCGTCAGCGTCGTCGCGATTGTGCCCGACACCTGGTTCTATCCGGCCAAGACGGCCATGGCCCTGACCGCCCACTTCCCCCATGCGCCAGTCTGCTGCATCGCCGGCAACAACGCGCCCAAGCCCGGCGTGGTCGGCGTGGACGCGGTGGTCGGTGCCTATGCCCAGACCGGCCGCCTCTGCCACTGCGTCATCGGCAACATGCCTGAGTATGGCCAAGATCCATCCTTCGACGACAAGTCCAAGGGCGAGATCGTCGACCTGGTCTGGGCGATGACCGCGGCTGCCTACCTGAAGGGCAAGCGCTTCCTGTCGGCCGACACTGACTCCATGCAGATGGAGACCGCCCTCAATCACGTGCACGCCAGCCGTAAATTCCTGGGGATCGAAAGCGTCCGCGAGTCGATGAAGCTGTTTGCGGACATGATCCACAAGAACGGCGGCTACGACCCCAAGGAGCTGAAGGAACTGGTCAACTGGACCATCAACGTCCAGTGGAAGAACAAGATCTATCCGGACATCGAGGCGATCTGCGCGGCCAAGTCGCCGATCTATACCGATCCGTCGAAGGTGAAGCCCAAGCCCCTCACCGCCGAGCACAAGGCCAAGCTCGAAGAAGAACTGAAGCTCTATCTGATCTTGCGTAATTACATGAAGGACCTGAATTGCATCGGCGGCGGCTGGACCAGCCAGCTGGCCTGGGGCAGCGACAAGAAGGGCACGCCCATGGCCTGCGCCGACATCGCCGAAGCGCTGTTCAACAGCACCTTCGACCATCAAGGCAAGAAGGGCGCCATCCCCTTCGCCACCGAGAACGATGCCCAGGGCCTGCTGACCATGATCACCTACGCGGCCCTGACCGGCGGCGAGCCGATCTTGTTCGCGGACTACCGCAAGGTGTACGAACCCTGGGAGATCCAGAAGAAGGCCGACGAGTTGGGCATCCAGCTCGACCCCAACGCCGACTACATGAAGCGCGGCCTGATCGACATGGACAACTCCGGCTCCGGCTCGCTGGACTGGTGCAAGGACTCGATCCTGTTCGAGGTCTACAAGCACTACTTCCCCGGCGGCGGCTTCTCGACCGGATATATCTCCCCCGGCGGCATCGAGTGCCAGGCGGGCCGTCTGGCCTACTCGGACCTCACCGGCATGTTCACCATGATCCAGGGCGAGGCCGCCAGCGTCGAGCTGCCTCAGGCCATCGCCGAGTCGTTCTGCCACGCCTCATCGTACAGCTGGCCCCACACCTGGATCACCTTCAAGCAGGTGCCGGCCTCGATCACCAAGTACGGCTGCCCGGCCAACCATATGCACATGGTGCGCAACCTGCCCACCCGCCGGTGGCAGTACTTCAGCGACTACACCAACATCTTGAACTTCCGCTGGGAAGGCACGCCCGAGTTCACCGAAGGTGTCGACCGCATGTCGCCGATGCTCTACCGCATCAGCGGCGGCGAGACCCTGGCCAAGATGAAGGTGGCTGGTCGGCTGTAATCTGAATGGCCACGGTGGTGGCGGTGCGCGGGATCAGCCTGCCGCCGCCTTCCCCCGCTTGGCCAGCGTCACTAAAAACACCGGCCGCCTGCATCAGCAGGCGGCCGGTGTTTTTTTCTTCGTCGAAACAGCCCGAAGGCAATCCCCGCCAACCGGGACTGTCCAAGATCAATCGTCGATCAGCAGATCTTCGATGGTCAGTCGGTTGTCTTCCATGAAGGTCGCGCCTTCGATGGACAGCGGGGTCCAGGGCAGGACTTCCAGGCGCTTCAAGGGGATCGCCTCGTGGGAGTGCTCGCACAGGCCGAAGGGGATGGGGCGATGATCATCGATCTTGCGCAGGGCGCGATCGATCTGCCAGAGCAGGTCCTTCTCGTCGGCAGCGCAGCCGAGGCTGACCTCTTGCAGGTCGGCGTCGCTGCCGCGCTCGGCGATGTGGTTCGGCGTGGTGTGGCCATCCTCGGCCTCCATCGCGTCCTTTTCCAGGGCGCCGATATCCTGGCTGATCTCGGTCCGCCGCTGAGACAAGCGCTGGCGCCATTTGGCCAGTTCGGCAGCGGGGAAAGGTGACTTCAAGTTGGCGCTGACAGCCTTCAAGGCGAAGCGGTTGCTGGCTTCTTCGCGGGCGGCGCGGGCCGCAGCCCGGGTGCCGGATTCCTCACGCTCTGCCCGTACCGCCCGGAGCGCAGCCCGGCTGCCGGAGTCTTCGCGGGCGGCCTTGGCCGGGCGATCCTTCTCCTTCACTTTGGACTTCTCCTTTTCCTTATCTTTGCCCGAGGACTTGACCGGTCTGGTCTCCTCCTTGGCGGACTTGGCCTTGGACTTTTCGTCCTTTACCGTGGGCTTGACGGGCGTCTTCGTCGGCATGGGGGCTCCATAGGATCGGCCCGTCGTGGGCCTTTTTTCGAGGGTCGGCAGGCTCAATGCCCCCGGAAGGAATGCAAGCGGGAACCCGCCTACATTGTTTGCCGTGAGGATTCAGGAAGGGTACCATGGTTTTGTCGCGTCGGTGGTCGCGATCTGTGCCCAGCCCACCTGGCGCTTCCAGGACCCGCTGCCCTGCATGGACAGCCCCGTCCCCAGACGTAAGACCCTTCCCGTGTCGTCAGCAGAAGTTATCGGAGGCTTGCCACTGATCTCGGTGATCGGCACGCCGCGCACCATGGGCGAGCACCTGGGCGGTCGGCTGAAGCCCAGGCTCCAGGTGCTGGCGCAGTATCTTTACGAGCAGCTGGCCGGCGCGGCGCAAGTCGAAGGTCAGACCATGGCGCCCGACGATCTGCGCCGCCGTCTGCGCGAAAGCGTGCTGCCTGCGGCCCAACACGAACCGGCCCTGTGGATGGAGATCGAGTCCATGGCCCGCGCCAGCGGCCTGCCTGAAGAAGATCTGCTGCTGATCCATGGCTACGGCGACTTGCTGTCGTCCTACAACTTCCCTCTGCCGCCGGCGCGCAGCACTTACATCGGCCTAGGATCCCCGCACACCGACAATGGTTTGCCGCGACTGGTGCTGGTGGCGCACTTGGATCCCGCCCTGCTGCCATATATGACCTTGTTGAAGCGCATACCAGCCCATGGTCCCGTCAGTCTGTCCCTGACCTTGGCGGGGCTGGCGCCGATGGCGGGCATGTCCGAGGCTGGCTTGGCAGTGGCCACCAATGAACTGCGCGTGCGCGATGGCGTGCCCGGCCAGTTCAACGCTCATCTGCTGGCCTCGACCTTGACCGCGCCGTCCCTGGATGATGCAGTGCAGCGCGTGCAGCAAGGCCCACGCCAAGGCGGCATGGCGGTCCACTTGATGACCAACGGTGGCGACCGCGTCTCGCTGGAACTGTCCGGCAAGCAGGCGATGCGGCTGGAAGATCCCTTCCCCGCCTCGCCGCGGGTCCACACCAACCACGTGTTGAACCCACGCTTCAGCGCCGTGTCAACGAATCTGGATCAGACCTCACGTCCACGCTTGGCCAAGGCCGCCGCCTACGCGGTGGCCGCCAGTGGCGCGTCGCCGTCGACCATCGCTGGCTGGTTCGGCCTAGAGCGCACCACCCAGGGCAGCGGCCGCCAGCCGGCTGACGGCATGGGCACCGAGGCCACGGTGATCTTCATCGCCGATCCCGCGACCAAGACTCTGCACGTGCGCCGCAGCGGCACGCCGGCCAAACTGGAGTCGGTGCGGCTGTGATGGTCTGGCGGGGTACGCCGGTCAACCCAAGATCGACGATGGGATTCACACTGAGCACCAGAGTGACCAGAGTGGGAAAGGGTTTGTGCAGCGACGACAGTATCACCCATTGGAGAGTCTGTCCGCGAGCCATAAATCCCTGCCTCTCTCACTGGTCTCTCTGGTCTCTCTGGTCTCTCTGGCGCTCCTATTCTTCTGCGTTCTCTAGACCACGATGGTAGCGATCCCCGTCACCTGGATGCGTGGCCGTTGGCGCGAAGAGCTGCCGGCATCACCGCTGCGCTGGCTGGCCGTGCCGGCCTGGGCGGCCTACCGGCCATTGGTGGCGCTGCATGGCCTAGCCTGGGATCTGGGGGTCCGCAGCCCACAGCGCGTGCCGGCGCCGGTGATCTCGATCGGCAATCTGACCGCGGGCGGCACCGGCAAGACCCCGGCCGTGGCCCTGGTCTGCGCGCGGCTGGCGGGTCTGGGACGACGGCCGGCGGTGGCCAGCCGGGGCTATCGTGGCAATGGCACCGCCAATGACGAGGCGCAGCTGATGGGCAGCGTGCCGGTCTTCTGCAACGCCAGGCGGATCCTGGCGGCGCAGGCGGCCCTGGCTGGCGGTGCGGATTGCGTGGTGCTGGATGATGGCTTCCAGCACCGCCGCCTGCACCGCGACCTGGATCTGGTGCTGATCGACAGCCTGCGACCCTGGGGAGGCGGACATGGCGCGGTGCTGCCGCTGGGTTATCTGCGCGAAGGCCGCCGGGCTCTGCGCCGGGCCAGTGCCCTGTGGCTGACCCGCACCGATCTGGCCGAGCCGGCGGCCCTGGCCAAGCTACGGGCCGAACTCGCCCCCCTGCACCTGCCCATTCTCGCGGGCGTCCATGCGCCCCCACGCCTGGTCACCCTGTCCGGTGCGCCCGGGCCGGATCCCGCCACACTGGCTGGCACTGCGGTGGTGCTGGCTTCGGGCCTGGGCCATCCCGCCGGCTTCGAGCGGCTGGCCCAACGCCAGGGCTGGCACATCACCTGCAGCCTACGCTTTCCTGATCACCACGCATATACGGCCGCGGATCTGGGCGCGGTGGCTGACCTAGCGCGCGACGCCACCGTGGTCATCACCGCCAAGGATGCGGTGAAATGGCAACCTTTGGCCGTGCCTTTCCGCCGCCCGCTGCTGGTCTTGCACAGCGGACAGGACCTGCCGGCCACCGACCTGGCAGTCTTGGATGAGCTGCTGCGCGGGGCATTGGTCCGCGTCTGACGCAAGCCATCCGCCACAGGACATGCGGAGGATTGCGACCCGACGCAGCCCCATAGGGTCTGGCCTTCACGAATCCGGTAGCCCAGGAAGCCACATGAGACTGCTGTCCGCCACCCTCGTCCTGCTCTCAGGTGTCGCCACTGCGGCGGACCCCGCCGTCCACTACCTGCGCCAGGCCCAGCCGGTGCAATTGATGGACCACCAGAAGGCCTCGAAAGTCCGCTTTTTCCAGTCCTCCGACCAGGGCACCACCTGGGTGCTGGTCCAAGAGACCGCCATCGTCGAGGGCCAGCCCAAGCCGCCCGCCTTCCTCTTCAAGCCGGCCGTCGACGGTTCGTACTTGGTGCTGACCCGCGCCACCTGGCGTGATGGCCGCGCTGCCGAGCCCGATCCCGCGCCGGGCGTCGTGCTGGCCCCGGACAAGGTTCTGCATCTGGTGTGGGATACCACCGCGCCGATGGTGACCATTGGCAAATCCGCACTGTTGGGCGGCGATGACCAGCGTCTGCAAGTGGCTCTCGAGTGGACCGCCACCGACGCTTTCCTGGTTGCCACGCCAGTGACCATCGAAGCCTCGACCGACGGTCAGAGCTGGACCACGTACGTGCCGGCCGGCAGTGCCGTGGGCAGCGCCACCACCGCCATCCCCCGCACCGCCAAAGGCGGTACCGTGCAACTGCGCGTCAGTGCCCGGGACCTGGCAGGCAACGTTGGTGCCAGCGCGGTGGCCAACCTTCCTTATGCCCCGCTCACCGATCCCGCCGTGGAATTGGCCAAGGCCCTGACCGCCCTTCCCGATCCGGCCAAGGTCGCGCCCAAGCCGGTGCCGGTCGCGGCGGTGGCTGCCACCACGGGACCCGTCGCGATGACACCCCCGACGACGATCGCCAGCCCGACCGGCGCCGGCCCTGACATCGTCGAGCCCAACCCCCGGGCCGCCGACGCCCCGCCCCCCGCCATCACCGGTCCGGTTGGCGAGGCCGCCCTCGTCGACGGCAACGATGTCGAAGCCGCCTATTTCCGCGCCCTGGCCACCCAGCGCGGCGACAAGGAAGCCACCTGGCGCGGCGCCGACTGGCGCGCCGAGAAGAAGGCCGCAGAGCAAGCGGCCATCGCCGCCGCCCCTGTCGGAGCCACGGCTCCGGTCGAACGTGCCGTGGCTCCGCCCGCTGAGGCTCCGTTCATGCTTGGCTCTGAAGCTGAGGTGACGCTGGCCAATGCCCGCGATCTGGCCCGCTCGGGCGATCGCGACGGGGCCCTGGGTCTGTACCTGCTGCTGCATCGTTCCGACCAGGCCCGCACCAGCGTGCCCGAGGAACTGGCCCTGCTGCGCAGCATGGACGAGCACCGCACCATCGTCGGCATCGTCGACAACCTTGATCCAGAGTTCATCAGCGACCAGGCGCGCATCGAACAGGCCCGGGCCCTGCTGGCCACCACCCAGCCGCAGCGCGTCCCCGCCGCCGTCGCCCGGGTAGCCAAGGGTTCGCCGCAGGCCCGCGAGGCCATGCTGCTGGTGGGCCGCTCGCTTGAGGCCCAGGGCAAGCCGGCCGCCGCCACCCGCCTCTACGACTACCTGGCCAAGGGCGATGACGCCGTGGCCCGCGAGGCGAAGGCGGCACGCGGCAAATAACGAAGACAGCCGTCGCGGCGTCGCGGCGTCGCATACCAGTAAACACCCCCTGATGGCCGCGATTGGCGTTGACGTCGCGACCCCGCGACCCCGCAACGATTGTCCCATGCACCCCGCCGACCGTCTTTCCTCCGCTATTGCCGCCTCACGCTCCATCGCCTGCGTCGGCCTGGATCCACGTCCCGCGCTGATCCCACCAGAACTGGTGGCAGATAGCCTGTCGCGCCACGGTGACACCGCCGATGCTGTGGCCGAAGCCTTCCTCACCTTCAATCGCGGCATCATCCATGCGATCACCGGGCACTGCGCCGCGGTGAAGCCCCAGGTTGCCTGTTACGAAGCTTACGGCCCGGCTGGCATGCACTGCCTGTTCGAGACCATCCGCTTCGCCCGCGAGCGCGGCATCGAGATCATCGTCGACGGCAAGCGCAACGACATTGGCTCCACCGCCGAGCATTACGCCCAGGGCTGGCTGGGCAGCGCGCCCGGCCTGGGCGGGAAATCGCTGCCCGGCTGGGGCGGCGACTGGCTGACCGTGAACGGGTATCTGGGCGCGGACGGTATTGCCCCCTTCACCGGCAAGGCGCCCACCACCACGGGCATCTTCGTGTTGGTGAAGACCTCCAACCCCTCGTCCGGTGAGCTGCAGGATCAAGCCCTGGCCGATGGCAGCGCCGTCATGGAAGCCATGGCCCGTCTGGTGCAGCGTTGGGGCCAAGGCCGCCAAGGGACCTGCGGCCTGAACGACATCGGCGCCGTGGTCGGTGCCACCTGGCCGGCCCAAGCCCGCCGCCTGCGCGAACTGATGCCTGACACCCTATTTCTGGTCCCTGGCTACGGCGCCCAGGGTGGCAGCGCCGCCGACGCCAAAGCCGGTGCCCGCCCCGACGGCAGCGGCATCCTGATCAACAGCAGCCGCGGCATCATCGGTGCGTGGAAGGAAAAAACCTACGCCGGCCTGCCCTGGACCGACGCGGCGCGGGCGGCGTTGGAGGCGATGAATAAGGATCTGGAGTAGAGGGAAGGCCAGCTGGCCTGGAGGCCCGCGGTCCGGAGGGGACAGCCGTCGCGTCACTCCAACGGTATCTCCGCCCCCTTCACGATCGCCGGGATCTGGGTGATCAATTTTTCGAAGAGGGTTGAGTCCAGGCCGGCAGCGTGGATGAGGACACCGTCCACATGGGCGTCGAAGGGATGGCCGGGCAGCACACCGACGCCGGCGGAGTAGGCGAGGCGTTCGGCCAGGCGCACGGCAGCCAGGCGACGCAACAAGGTGGGTGGGATATCGACGGGGATGCGGTGGTGGCTGGCGATGCACAGGCGCAGGACCTGGGGCAGGTTCCAGCGTTCTGCCAACTTGGCACCGACCCAGCAATGGTCATAGCCGATGAGTTCACGCTCCAGCAGCAGGATATCGGTTGGGCCTTTGCTGACCCGGCGCAACGAGGCGCAGCGCTTCACCACGAAGGGCGCGAGCACCAAGATGCCCACATCGCGCAGCAGGCCGGCGGCGAAAAATTCCTCAGCCTCGTCCGCGCTCGCACCGGAGCGCTGGGCGATTGACCGGGCAATCGCGGCGGTGGCGATGGAGTTGCGCCACAAGCCCATGGGCTGGTAGCCATAGCAGGCCAGATCCACCGCCAGCAGGTTCGCCGCCGAGGCGGCCAGGACCAGGCTCTTCACGCTGGCGAAGCCGATGATCGACAGGGCCTGGCTGATCGAGGCGACAGGCTGGGCCAGGGCGTAGAAGGGCGAGTTGACCAGCTTCAGCAGGCGGCCCGCCAGGACCATGTCCTGCTTCATCAGATCTTCAATCGCGTCGATGCTCTCGTTTTCGCCGCCGACCCGCATCATCAATTCACGCACCACCATGGGCAGGGCGGGTACATGGTCGATGGCGACCATCAACTCGGCCTCGCGGACCTTTTCCACACCCGCCTGGGAACGGTACTCCAGGCCCGAATCGTCGTCGTCGGGCGAGCTCGGAGCCTTGGCAGCCTTGAAGCGGCGGAACAGGTCTTCAGCCATGGTTGACTACCATACCTCCAGTTTCGTCGCCGCACAATGCGGGACAGACGCAACCATCGACAACCTGGGCCTGAGCGCTCATATAGCGCATGCCCCCCGATGATCTGCTCCGCGCGCTCACTGCGCTTGGCACCGCCCAGGGTCGCTGGCTGGCCGATGTGGAAGCAACGGTCCGCGAAGATGCCTCCTTCGCTCCGGCCTTCCGCCGCTGGGCCGAGCACCTGACCATGATCAAGTTGCAGTACCATCGGACCGAGAACCGCCTGTTGAACTACTGCCTGGTGCCACGGGACCCGGCCTCATGGCGTGGTCCGACGCCAGCGGCCCTGGATGGACGTGCTGCGGCCAGGGACTGGCGGGTACGCTTCGAGCACTGGTTCGACCACATCCACCTCAGCACCACCTATCGCCGGCTTGAAGATGTCTTGGACCTGGATGCGGAAGCCGTCAATGCTGACGTCGTCACCGACCTGACCGCCTTGGCTGAGGTGGCGGTGGTCACTACGCCGATCCTGTCCGCCATCACGGCGGAGCGGGATCCCGTGGCCCTGGAAGACCTGGCCTTCTACCGGGTCCTCAGCCCCTGGCGCCGCCAGGGGCTGCCCGCGTTGCACCTAGTGTTGCCCTGGCTCGATCAGGTGGTGGACGAAATGGACACCTGGTGAGCAGCCGCCGTCCGATCGTCACAGCGAAGCCGAGCGCGCGCTCTGCCGATAGAGTACACTGGGTCATGGGTAGCATGCATCCGGCTCTGGTACTGCTCCTTGCCGCCGGAGCGTACGCGGCTGAAGAGCGCCCTCTGCACATCGGCGCAGCCGCCAGCGACGATCTTGAACTGGTGGACGAAGGTCGCTGGGTCGAGGCCGTGTCGCGCCGCCGGCAGCGCATCGAGAACGCGCCCCAGCCGGTAACGGTGCTGACCGAGCGTGATCTGATCCTCAGCCCGGCCGTGACTCTGGCCGACCGCTTGCGGTATGTCGCCGGGGTCGACGTCTATCAAGGTCGCCATGGCCAGTTCGATGTCGGCATGCGTGGCTGGAACGGACTGCTGAACAATCGTGTCCTGGTCCTGGTCGAGGATCGTCAGTTCCGCCAAGAGGAATATGGCTCGGTGCTGTGGCGTGGCGTCCTGAACCAGTCGGATCTGCGTCGCGTTGAGATCATCAAGGGGCCATCCGCCGTCTCGTATGGCGCCGACGCCTTCGGCGGCGTCATCGCCCTCAAGGAACGCATCGTCGGCGATCGACCCGAACTGCACCTGCTAGGCTACGCGGGATCGCCGTTGGCCGGCGAGGCCGACGCGACGGCCTTGATCCCGATGGGCGCCACCTTCTATGCCAAAGCCAGCGCCGGCGGCACTTACCTGACCGATTTCGACGGCACCAGCAGCGGTCTTCCGTATACCGGCAGTCCCTATGCTGGCCACACCGGCGACACCGACCTGGCCTCCATCCGCTATGCCGGCATGGTCGGCATGCATTTGTCGCGCGGCTACCGCATGGAAGTGAATTACCACGGCAGCGACGTCAACTCCTGGGAGATGATCGACGACGTCGATGCCGGCAGCAACGACACCAGCTTCAAGGACGACACCCTGACCGCGCGTATCGTGGGACCCTGGGGCAGCTTGCGGCACCTGCACCACGTCTCGGACAAAACTTATCAAAACCAGAAACCGTACTTTGATCCGGCCAATGCCTTCCGTTACACCCAGGCCGGCTTCGCGGTGGTCGAAGATCAAACCCGCCTGCAGGTCGATCTGCCCCTGGATGTGCATCAGCTTTCCTTCGGCGGCGAATACGACAGCTGGCGCAGCACCTCCAACCTGTGGGAGGAATCCGGCGACTTTTTCGATTCCCAGACCTGGGCAAGCATCAAGACCACCAATGCCGCACTCTTCACCGAGCTGCAGCTCGCGCTGCATCCCAGCCTGCTGCTGACCACCGGCGTACGCGCGGACGACAACAGCGAAGTGGGCACCAACGTCAGCCCTCGTGTCGCGCTCAACTTCAAGCCCGATGACGACCAGTTTGCCCTGCTGAGCTATTCGTCCGGCTATCGCCTGCCGTCGCCGATCGAGACTGACATCGCCGAGTACTACTTCGCCTCGTCCGAGGACCTTAAGGCCGAGAAGATCCAGGCGGTGGAGCTGAATTGGCAGCGCCGCTTCAACACCACCGCCACCATCGCCCTGGGCGGTTTCTACAACTACGCCAATGATCTGATCTGGCCACTGCCCTTGGGTGCCGGCGACATGGCCGCCAATTATTACGGCTGGCTGGCCGCCGGGCCCGACTTGAGCGTGCCACCCGGCCCCTTCTTCGAATTCACCAACCTCGACGATCCGGTCGAAACCTATGGCCTTGAGGCCAGCGGCCGCGTCAGTCCCTTCGAAGCACCCGTCGCCCTGTGGGGCAATGCCACCTGGCAGGAGTTCGCCTACCAGGATCCGATCCGCTTGCAGAGTTCCGGATTTTTTGATCCGGTCAGCGGCGGCACCCTCTTCGCCTTCGACCAGACCCTACCCGAGGACGTGGGCGGACCACCGCCCTGGAAGTTCAATCTGGGCGTGACCTGGGACACCGGCACCTGGTTCTCTGGCTGTGCGCTGCGCTATGTGGCTGCGCGCGAGCAATTCCGCTTTGCCGACAGCTGGTTCGGCCGGGGTGGCCCGATCGCCATTGCCGAGGTCCCCGCCTACTCCTGCTTTGATCTGATGGTCGGCTGGCAATTAGGCCCCACCCATCCCGGCTGCTTCGTCAAACTGGGCATCCTCGACGTCTTCGACTCCAATCATTATGAACAGGCCAAGTCCTCGACCTGGACCTTGGCCAATTCGGTCGAGAGCCAGGCCGCCAGCGAGATCGGCCGGCAGTTTGCCTTGCAGGGTGGCTGGGCGTTCTGAGCGCGATCCTTCTGCAGTTTTGCGCTGTCCACGACGTGCCTACGGTGAACACACCAAGCGCAGCCCGATGGCCGGGTGCACCTGCCGGGGATCGATCTCTCGCACGGCCGTGGTGGTGAAGCGTTCCGGAAGCAGGTCGCGGACATTGCCGCCGGCGTGCAGGCGCATGGCGTTGTCGCGGGGCGCAAGATCGGCGAGGAATTCACTGACCGAGCCGGCGAGGTCGACCAGGCCCTGGACGGTGCGGTCGGTGCTGAAGGCACCAGCCGGCCCCAGCTGACCTGGCGAACTGCGTCCCGAGCGGCATAGGGCGAGATCGCCACGTTCGCCCCAGGGGAAGTGGCGGCCGTCACCGCCCTGCGCGGCCAGGCGCCATTCGGCCAGGGTGGGCAAACGCCAGGACCGGCCATCACGGGCCGCGCGCCACTGGGCATAGGCCTGGGCGTCCTCATACGAGATGCCCGTGACCGGTTGGTCCGCGGGGATCGGGGTGCGGGCTGCGCGATCTTCCAAAGAGAACTGACCAGCGCGGCGGGCCAGCGAGCCGGCCCGGTACCACAGTGGCTCATCGCTGTCGGGACGGGCCCGCGGGGCGAGTCTCAACCGGCCCTGCTCAGCCGCAGCGTCGATGGCCGCCAAGGTGGCAGGATCATTGAGAAAGATCAGCCAGTCACCGGTGCTCACTTCGCGGATCTGGACATACAGGACGTCGACCCGGCTCAGGAGCCGACCATCCACGCCATAGGTGGCGCCGCCGGGCACCAGCAGGCAGCCAGCTGGCGGGGTGACGATCGCGGGCAAGGCCAGGGTCACCGGCTGGCCCCGACGCAACCGCATAGCCGTGACCACCCCTGCGCCGGATTCCACCAGCCAACGGCCATGAAGGACATTGGCTTCGGCACCGGCAGCCAGGCTGATGGCGCTGCCCTGCGGACCGAGGGTGCGCTCATTTCCTTCCGCCAGCGCGGTCAGGCGTACGGCAGCGGTCCCGGCATTGATCACCCGCACCTGACCAGCGAGCAGTTCGGCATGCCGACCACTATCGGCGAAGGCGTGGGCCAGCGACTCGGCATCCGGGGCCAGGCCATCGGCCGCCTCGGCTTCAAGCAGGCGGGCGACGAAATAATCGCAGAGGGCGGCGCGCACGGCCGCATCAGCAGGGGCCAAGGCCAAGCCTTGATATAACAGGCCCAGGGCCTCGGCGCGACCGCGCTCGCGTAGGCCAAGGTTGGCCGCCAGGTCTGCTTCGGCCCGATGCAGGCGTTCTCGCACCTTGGCCGACGGGGCCTCTTCCAGGACGCTGCGCTGTTCGGCCACGCTGAGCTCAAGCCCATTCAATTGCCGATCCAGGCCCTCCAAACCAGCCAGGGCCGCCTGCGCCCGGGTGAGAATAGTGGCCGCTTCGTCGGCCCGACGCTCGACGGCAACGCGGTCGATGGCCTGCTGCCGCAGGACCAGGGCGCGAGCGATCAGTTCATTGCCGGTGGGGTCCGGGGCCAGAGCCAGGGCCGCCTGCATGGCGCTGATGGCGCGATCAGCGTCGCCCGCCGCCAGGGCGGACTCGGCCTTGCTGCGCAGGCCGGCGGCGGTGGCGGCGCGCTCGGCCTCGGCCTGGATGCGCTCGGCCTGGGCCGCTAGGTCCGCCGCGCCACGCCGGCGTTCGGCCTCGATCAACGCCAGGGCGGTCTGGCTGCGGGCGTAGGCGTCCTGCGCCGGGCGACAATCGGGATGCAATCCCAGGGCTTGCAGCGCCAGTTCCCCCGCCCGGCGCAACCCGGCTTCTTCGGCCACCGCCAGCAAAGCCTGGGCCTCGGCCGCCAGCTCCGCCGCCTGTTGGCGGGCAGCCGCCTGCTGACGGGCGCGGGCCGACTCGTCGCGCTGCCGCTCGGCGGCTGCGCCGACGCGGGTCAGGCCCTGCACCGCCTCGCGGTCGGATGGTTCCAGATCGATGAGGCGTTCAAGGCTGCGCCGGGCGGCGTCCAGATCTCCGGCCAGCTCCTGTCGATTGGCATCGCGGCGCAAGCCCACCATGGCGACGGCTCGTTCCTGACTGCGCCACCAGATCTCTGCCGTCGTCGCACTCAGCGCCAGCACCGCCACGCCCACGCCCACCAGCACCGCCTGGCGATGCTGCTGGACCAGCCGGATCAGTCGTTCGACCACGTTCTCGCGATAGGCCGCCACCGCCTGACCGGCGATGAAGCTGCTGAGATCCGCCGCCAGGGCGCCGGCATCCCGGTAGCGCTGGCTGGGGTCATGGGCCATGGCCTGGGCGACGATGGCGAGAAGACGACGGGGCAGGGACTGGCAGCCGGGCCGACGTGTCAGCGCCGTCCATTGGCCGGCACCGACTTGTTCAAGAGTGCGACGGGCATCACCGCGCACATAGGGTGAACAACCGGCCAGGATCTCGTAGAGGATCACGCCCAAGGAATACACATCGCTGCGCGGATCAACTTGGTGCGAGCGGCCGATGGCCTGTTCCGGCGACATATAGGCAGGGGTCCCCACGGCCTGTCCCGCCATGGTCGTGGTGGCACTGGTGCCCGCCGACACCGCCAGCGAGACGGAGGTGCTGGTGCTATCGGAGCCGCCGCCGTCCCCACCGCCGGACATGACCTTGGCCAGCCCCCAATCGAGGACCAGCACTTCGCCATGCTTGCCCAGCATGATGTTACCAGGTTTGAGATCGCGATGCACGACGCCGCGGGCATGGGCGAAGCCCACCGCTTCGCAGACGCGCAACAGGATCGGCAAAAAGCGGAAGCGGTCCGAGCGGGGACCCAGGGATGGCTCGCCAGGGCGGGGCAGATTCAGGTCCTGCGCCAGGCTGGTCCCATCAACCCGTTTCATGGCGTAGAACACCGAGCCATCAGGCAGAACGCCGAAATCATGCACCGGCACGATGCCGGGATGTTCGAGCTGCGCGGTGATCTGCGCCTCATGGATGAAGCGCCCCATGTCGCTCAGGCTTTCGCCAGTGCGCTTGGCGGTCTTCATCGCTAGATGGCGCTGGCAGTCATGGTCGATGACATCATGGACGATGCCCTGGGCGCCTTCGCCCAGGCGGCCGACCACGGTGAAGCGCGGACGGTCGGCCATCGCCGAGCGCCGCCAGGCCGCCAGCATGCTCTCCAGATCGCGGCCCACCGACGGTGGGGCCAGCCGCCGGGTGGTGGCTTCGCGCACGGCGCCGCCGCCTTCAGCGACGAAGGTTGTGGTCGTTGGACCGGGCTGCTCCCCGGCCATCGCCTAGGCTCCTGCGCTGCGTGCCGGTGCCGCCAGCTCGACTGCCATGGCACTGACCGGATCCAAGGGCAACTGCCGCAAGGCGCCACGCGACACCCAGATCATCCCCGCCGGCGCGGCAGTGTCCTCAAGGGCCTGCAGGACGTAAGCCACGGTCAGGAACTGCCGACACTCGGGCATGGTGTCGTCATTGAGCAGGCCGCTCAGTTCGACCCGGCATTTCTTCAGGCCCAGCAAGGTTGCCCCGGCCAGCTCAGCCAGGGTGCGCAAGCCCAGTAGGCCTTTGCCAAACTGCGCGACCTGGGGTGGGATCGAGGTGGTGTGCAGCAGCACGCCCGCTTCGGTCACCAGCACCAGGCTGGGCGTGACCACCACCAGGGCGAGGCGTACCTCCTTGGCGTCCATACTGTCGATCAGCAGGTCGGGGGCAGAGAAGTAGGTCTCTTCGGCCAGGGAATCGAGCACCCGCAGATCCATGCCGGTGGTGAAGCCCTGCAGACGGAAGAGTTCGCGACGGGGAATCGCGAGCACGAGTGGGGAGTCTTCCATGGCAGGCGCGAGCGTAGGCCCTGGGCCGAGAACCGGAAGATGGGGAACGGGCGGACCAGCCAAACCGGCCCTGAGATGGAGGATGGACCTGCCGGCCTCGCCCCTAGCATCACCCCCCACCCATGACTGACTCAGCCGTAGAGTGCAGCAATTGTCAGGCGCCGGTGACCCCGGATGAGCTGCTGGATGGCTTGGCGGTACGGGTCGATGGGCTGCACCTGTGCCCGCAGTGCGTCGATCTGCTGCCCCAGCACCAGCAGGTGGCGATCAACCGCCTGCGCGCCCTCCAGGGCCTGACCACCACTACCTATCTGGTGCCGGTACCCGGCTTCCCCGGCCATCTGCGCTTCTCGTTCACCACCGCCACCAATATCAATCAGCACCGCCGCTCACTGAGCGGCGGCGCCGCGTTCACGGTGATGCCGCTGCCCCCCCAAGGTGCACCCCGGCACATCAAGCCCGATGACCTGGCGGTCGACGACGTGACGGCGGTGGTTCCTACCGCGAAACGGCGACCACCCTGGCTGCTGCCGGCGGGCATCGTGGTGGGGATCATGACGGTGGCGCTGGCGGCGGCGGCGCTGACCCGGACGGCCGATGATCCCCTGGCCGCGGTCCCCGCTCGCCCCACCCGCTCCGCCTTTCCGCCCGATCCCCTGGCGGCGTGGCAGGCGGTAAGCGCCGACCCGGCTGGCGACGCGGATCTGAAAGCGACAATCCTACTGGAAGCGCAAAGCCTGGTCCGTGCCCGCATTGACGATGCCCAGGCCGACCGGCCCGGGGCCCGGGCTGCGCTCCGCACCTTGGCCCTGCCAGACGATATCAATTTCCGCTCCCTGGCCCGCACCCGCGCTGAGTTGATCGCCGCCTGGTCGCCCGCAGCGGTGCCGCGGCGGGAAGAGCCCGTTCCATCGCCTGAACCGCATCCTCAGGCCCCACGACCAGCCGTCGGTGAACCTGTCGCGCCAGTCCAGCCGTCCGCCACCGTGGCGACCCTGCCGCTTCCTGCGACCTCCAGCCCGGTCCTGCCATCCGCCAGCGTGGCAACCATCAGCGTGCCCGCCCGGGTGACCGTACCCGCCGCGACCACCGCCATGGTGACGGCGGCCACCACCAGCACGACCCTGATCAAGCCCGCCACCGCGTCCAATCTCATCGCGCCAAGCTCCACCTCGGCCACCCCGGCCACCGTCGCCGGCGACGAGATCTTGCGCTCGCGCCGATCCCGCGCTCTGGATGTCGCTATCAACGCGACCTTAGTCTGGGATCCGTCCTTCACCACGCCGACCGACGAACTGTATCCCACGGATCCGCTGCGCCTGCCGCTTCTGGTGCCACTGTGGCCGTGGCCGGCGGACATCCAGCCGATGCACCAGGCGCAGAAACTTGCCAAGGCCAAAGGCTACGGCCTGGGCCTGCGCTTCGGTGAGACGACGGTGGCCAGTGGCGGCGCGGTGCTGTTGCTGCACAGCGGCCATGGCGGCAAGCGGCTGCTGACCGTGAGCCTGGATCGGGACGACGTGCTCACCCTCCTCACCCCCATCACGCTGGACGGCAAGGGCTGGCAGGTGGCGGCAGTGCCGATTCCGGCGGCTCCGGGTCGCATCGTGGGGGAATTGACCCTGCATTTGGCAGATAAGGAAACGCCCAGTCGCGAGCGTGGCTTCGTGGTGGCGCGGGTGCTCGCTGTTCATGGACGCGCCCCTACCGTCGGTGATCTGGTCTTGGCGCCAAATATTCTTGGCGTCACCGATCCCAAGGTCATGGACAACGACATTCGCAATCTGCTGCAACGCACCCTACCCACGCGGTCGAAATGGCGCTGCGAGCCACGGCGCATCAAAGTGCTGACCACCAATGCCGACGGCGCCTGGAAGCGCGACCTGTTGAGCGCCGTGAAACCGCTGACTCCCGACAACAAGGGTACTGATCTAGTCGACATGATGGAATTCCAGTCCGACTGGTGGCGGCGGGTGCAGTTGGAAGCCGCCAAGCCACTGGTGGACCAGGACCGTTTCCACGCTGTGCTGATTGAGCTGGATGCCGGCTCGCTGCCCGCCAACCCCAAGGCCGCCCTCGAAATCCTCTCGCATCTGCTGACCGATATCACCGCCGGTGATCGTAAAAAAAGCCGGGTGGGCTTCCTGCCGGTGGTCGCCCTGGGCGCACCCGACGGCCAAGGACGCGTCGCCGCAGGCGCCCGCAGCACCATTGATGAGCTCCTCCCGGCCCTGCGCCGCGCCGGCTTCCCGGTCATCGACTTGAGCCAGACGCAAGACCCGGCCACGCAGCTGGCCGACGGCATGGAAACCTTCGTCTATGCCGCCCTGCGCGTGACCAGCGGCAAATGACCACGGCCGACTGCGCCCCACGGTCAATGCCATGACCCGCCCGCTGCGGCTCGCGACCCGCTCAAGCCCCCTGGCCCTGTGGCAGGCCCGCTGGGTCGCCAGCCTACTGCGTCGTGCCCATCCCGCGCTGACCGTGGTGCTGGTGCCGCTGACCTCGACCGGCGATCGCGATCGCGCCACGGCGCTTTACGAATCCAGCACTGTCGGGCTGTTCGTCAAAGAGATCCAGGCGGCGGTGCTGTCCGGCGTGGCCGATGCCGGTGTGCACAGCTGCAAGGATCTGCCCACCACCTCGCCGGCGGGCCTGGTCCTGGCGGCCACGCCGCCCCGGGCCGATGTCCGCGACTGCCTGATCGGCGCGACGGTGGCATCCCTGCCACTGCGGGCCCTGGTGGGCAGCAGCAGCCTGCGCCGTCGGCACCAGCTGGCGCTGCTGCGTCCCGACCTGACCTTCACCGCGATCCGCGGCAATGTCGAAACGCGCCTGCGCAAGGTCGCCACCGGTGAGGTCAAAGCCACCATGCTGGCAGCCGCCGGCCTGCGTCGGCTGGGCCTGGGACGGGGCCTTCTGGTCACGCCCCTGGACCCCTGGAGCGAGTGCGTGCCGGCTCCGGCTCAGGGTGCGGTCGCCCTGGATTGCCGCAGCGACGATCCTGGCACGCGGCGCCTGCTGGCCGCCATCGATCATCAGCCCACTCGCACCGCGATCACGCTGGAACGCACCGTGCTCGCCGCCTTGGAAGGCGGCTGCAGCTTGCCACTGGGCTGCTATGCGCACCGCGTCGATGCCCGTTGGCGCCTGGTCGCGCGCCTGGCGCCAGGCGATGGCACCTGCCGCGCATGCGATCTGAGCGGGCCGGCGCTGGGCTTGGCCGACCAGGCCATCCGCGCAATGCGTGGCGGCTGATCGCGCGCCAGCGCCCACGCACATTGCTCAGCCCGTCACCCGACGCACCGCGGCCAGCAGTTCCTGCGCCGTGAATGGCTTAGGCAGGAAGCAGGCCTTGCTGTCGTCCAGACCGGACATCGCTTCCGCCGCGGCCCACCCCGAGGCCACCAGCACCGGGAAACCCGGGCGGATCAGCCGTAACCGCCGGGCCAGTTCCGGCCCCGAGATGTCACCAAGCATGGCGTCGGTGATAAGCAGATCCCAGCTGGCAGAGTCGTCGGTAAAACGCCGCTGGGCCATATCCGCATCGGCCATAGCCTCGACATGGTGGCCCGCCGTAGTCAGGGCCGCCCCGGCCACCAAGCGGATCAGTTCCTGGTCCTCGACAAGAAGAATGCGCAAGGGCCGCCTGCTGTCCTCCGGCTCGACGACGCGGTCCTGCTCGCGCAATTCCAACAGTGGTAAGCGCACCCGAAAGGTGGTGCCCTGACCCGGCTGGCTGTCGACGGTGATCGTCCCCTGCATGCCATCGACAATGGACTTCACCGAAGCCAGGCCCAAACCGGTACCCTTGCCGGCCGGTTTGGTGGTGAAAAAAGGCGTGAAAAGCCTGGCTCGCACGGCCTCGTCCATACCCATCCCGGTATCGGCCACGGTCAACTCGGCCCAGCGCAGACCCAGGTCGGCAACCTCGGCCACCCCCACCGTGACCGTGCCACCCGCAGGCATCGCGTCGCGGGCATTCAACACCAGATTGGTGACCACCTGCTCGATCTGCACCGGATCGGCCTGGACTAGGCAGGGCATGGACGGACGGGTCAGGCTCAAACGCACGCGGCTGCCCACCGCATGGCTGAGCAGATCGCTGATGTCGGCCACGGACTCATCCAAGTCCAGGGTGCGCGGTTGGGCGGCCTGACCGCGGCCGAAGGCCATCAGGCGGCCGGTCAGCATCGCCGCGCGTTGCCCGCTGGCGAGAATACGCTGGGCGTCCTGGCGTCCCGGCGTTCCGACCGGCAGGCGGCCCGCCAGCAGCTCGGCATGGCCGACGATCACGGTCAGCAGATTGTTGAAGTCGTGCGCCACCCCGGCGGCGACCCGGGCGACCGCTTCAAGTTTCTGCGTCTCCAACAAGCGCGCTTGCAGCCGCTGCTGTTCGCTGACATCCGCCAATAGCCACAGGCTGCCGGTCACGGCTCCGTCGGCGCCATGCAGTGGAGCGGCGAAGACTTGCAGCTGCAAGCGCTGCGCATCCTTGCGCTGTCCGGCCACCTCGATGCCGATGATCGAGCCACCGGCCGCCACCCGAGCCAGCACGGCGGCATGGGCGGGCAAGTCGCTGGCCGGTACCCAGGGCGCGGGACGGCCAGTCGCCTCATCGGCCCGCCAGCCGAGCAGGGTGCTGGCCGCAGGATTCCAGACCCCGGCGATGGTTCCATCCACGTCCATGGTGTGCACCGCCAGGGGCGCCGCCGCCACCAGCTCGGCCAGGATGCGATGGCTACGGCGCAGTTCCGTCTCGGCCAGGGCGCGCTCGCCTTCGCGCTGGGCCAGGGTCTCGGCCATGCCTTCCACGGCGCGGGCCAGGGCGGCGATCTCGCCACGGCCACCGACCAGACCGGGACGCACCGAGAAATCGCCAGCACTCAGCCGCCGGGTGATCGCCACCAGCGCCTGCAACGGCCGGACGATCAGCACCCCGCCGAAATGCCACGCCGCCAGCAAGGCCACCAAGCCACCCACCGCGACCCAGGCCAGGGTGCGCCGCAGGATCGCATGGGCACCGGCAAAGACGATGCTTTCTGGGACCCCGACGATCACCTGCCCGATGGCGCGCTGCTCATCCAGAGGCACGTAGGAGTACAGCCGCGCAACGCCATCAGGTCCGCTGCCACTCGTCTGGCCTTCGTCGCTGGCCAGCACGGGGGCGCCAGGGGCCGCGCGAAAATTGGTGCCGATCTGCCGTTTGCTCTCGGCGGTGGTGGCCAAAATGGTACCGCTGCGGTCGATCACCGTCACTTCGGTGCCCGGGGGCATTTCATCCACCAAGGGCAGTTGGCTCAGCCAGGTCAGGTCGATGCCGGCGACGATGACCGCCTGGATGCTGCCATCCACCGCCAGGATCGGCAGGCTACAATGAAGCGTCGGTTTGCCGCTGAGGCGGCCGATCGCATAGGTGCCGACACTGAATGCGCGGGTAGCCATGACGCCACGGAAGTATGGCCGGTCGGCGATGGAGATGGCCGGACCGGCGTGCGAACTGGCGAAGACGCTGCCATCCGCCCGTGCCGCCAGCACCAGGGTATAGCCCGGAAAGCGGCTGGTCAGGGCTCGGCAGGCGGCCGCGGTGGTGTCGGCATCAGCCGCCGCGATGGCGGGATGCAGGGCCAGCCCAGCGAGCATACGCTCGGTCGCGGCGATGGCCTGTTCCTGACGCTGCGCCGTCACGTGGGCCAGGGCCGAGCAGGCCGCCAGGGCCGCCGTCTGATCACGCTGCCGTGCGGCCACTGAAATCCACGCGGTGATGATGATCGCCGGCAGCAGGGCAAAGCCCACCAGCAGCAGAAGGCGAACCCGCAGACTCAGTGATCTCGTCCACCGGTCGGTGCCGAAAAGATAGCGCAAGGCCGAGTCGGTGCGTTCAGGATGCGTCATTCCGTAGGATTGTGATCTGCAATGTCGAGAAATGCAACCCGGGATCACCACGACGGGGCCGCGATCTCCATGCAAACCTCTTTGTTAGAGTCGCTTCCGTCCGAAACTGCTCTAATGTTGCAACTGACGACATTTCACCATTTGAGAATGATCTTCGTGATCAGGGATACCGCCCGTTCCCATTAGGGGAGAGGGCGTGGCAATTCTGGCTACCCGGTTTGATAGGGATCGACGTCGATCCCCACCTGCACACCCCGCTCGCGCTTCAGTCCCCCCGACGCCGTCAGCCGATCCAGCAGGGCCTGGGCATGGCCGCGGCTGGCGCACTTGATGAGGGCGTGCCAGCGGT
>JBBQTJ010000015.1:0-22682 GCA_038213315.1 Planctomycetota bacterium | reverse complement strand
CGATCTCAACCGCGGCGCCGTATTGCGCACCATCGTCCTTGGTCCGGATCAAAAAGCCGTCCCCCTGTCGCTGTCCCTCCCCATCCAGGCCAAGCCATGACCCTGAAGCTGCACTGCCTTATTCTCCTGTGCGTAACCTTGGCTCCGCTCGCTGCGGAGACCGTCACGTTCCAGCCCGGATGCTTGGCCAAGGTGTATGCCCTTGGCAGCCTGCCGGCTGGAAAGCCGCCTACCTGGAACACGGTAACCGATGATCCAAAAATTTGGCCGATCAAAGCCCTTCCCGATGCGCCCAGCGAAATCCTGCGCTTGAAGGCCCTTCCCGAGGTGGATGTCACACCGCTTGAAGACGTAATATTCAAAAATATTTCGCCCTCCATGCTGGTCACTGCACCCTCCCTTACCGGAATCAACTATTATGCAGTAGAGTTCGAAGGATATTTCCTAGCAACTCGCGAGGGAGTCTACGGCTTTGCGGCAACCAGTGACGACCCGGTCAAAATTATTGTCGAAGGGCAATTGATCGGCGAGTCGACGTATAGCGCCGACCCCACTGACGGACCAAGAGAATTTGGTGATGAAGGTACATATGGAGGTACATGGTGGAGAGAGAGCTCCATGCGCCAGGATCCACCTGTCCAGGCCTTTCGGCAGGGAAGTGCAGGCGCAGCCCAAGGGGCCGTCTCATGTGCCCCTAACCGCTGGTATGCTGTCCAGATGGTCGCCTTTCAGCGCGCCCTCCCCGCCAGCAAGAGCCTCAATTTTAGAGTTACTACAAGAGGCTATTACACCACCGACATCAATCGCGGCGCCATCTTCCACGCCACCATGACCACCCCCGACAACAAGTCGGGGCCAATCCCGCTCCACCTGCCGGTCGTCAAATGAGCTGCCTGGCCCGGTGTACCGTCGCGTTGGCGCTGGGTCTGAGCCCCCTGGCCGCGGCCGACGATCCGCAGTGGGTTGCCGTGGCCACGGCAACCACCGATCGGGCGGCGGTGCTGGTCGGGGTCGGCACCTACGCCGCCGACCCAGGCTGGAATCTGCGCAACAATACGGCCGATTTGGAGGCGATGTCAAAGGCCCTGGCCATTGCTGCGGACATCCCCGCCGCCTACCAGTGGCGCATCGATGGACCCCAGGCCCGACCTCAGCCCATCCAACGGGCCATCAGCGAGGCGGTGGGCCGCTTGCAGCCTGGCGTGCCGGCGCTGCTGGTCGTGTATTGGTCGGGACATGCCATGACCATGGAGGATCAGACCCAGTTGTTCACCCACGACACCACGCCCCGGGGCGATGGCGGCTACGCAGAGACCTGGAAGCTGGGCGACTTGCAGAAGACCGTGGCCCAGGTGGTGGCGGCCGCCAAACCCAAGGGCGTTACGGCCCAGGTCGTCTATCTGAACGAGGTCTGCCGGGTCGAGGTGCATGCCCTGCCCAAGGCCGCGACCCTGACCCCGATCGACGATTGGGTGGTGTGGGCCACGGCGCCCGGGGATTATAGCCAAGCCTCGGCGAGCGAGAAGGAGCCCAGCCTGTTCACCGGGGTGCTGGCCGATCAGCTCACCAAGTATGGGGCTCGGGCCCGCCCGGTGGCGCTGGACGCCGTGGTGCAGGCGGTGGCCCAGGACCCGCGCTTCACTCCAGCGCGCCAGACCCCCAGCCTGCAACGACCCGCCGATCCACTGGCCGCTGCCCCGGTCTTCGTTCAGCCCCAGCAGGTGCGCTGCGTGCTCAGCGCCACCGATCTGCTGGACGCCCAGCCGGTCGCCGATGCCGTGGTCACCATCGACGGCCAGAACCTGCCCATCGGCACCGGCTTGGCCATGCGCCTGCGCACCGGCAAGGGCGTGGTGATGGTCTTCGCTGCGCCAGGCTACGTGCCGCGCACCATCACGGTTGATCTGACGCCGGATGCGTCTGGTCAACGACTAGCCGTCCCCCTGCTGCCCCAGGTCAAGGTGATCCGCGGGAGGCTGGCCGGCAACCGCCCCATCCGCATCACCGGTCCGCTGCCTGATTTGCGGGACGGACTGCACGTGGTGGCCCTGGACAAGGCTGATAGCCGGGGCGAGTTCGCGCTGATTCTACCAGCCATCATTCCCCCCGGCCTGCAGGTTGAGGTCTTTGGCCGGCAGTTCCCCATTCCCACCGAGCCCACGGCGTGGACTGCTGGCGACTATCGCATCGCTGCGGTACCGACGTGGTGGGTGAACAGCGGGCTGGCCATCGCCCCGGACAGCGCTGAGCCTGCGGCGCCAGCCACAGCCACCCCGGTGCCGGGCCTAGTCACGCCGGCCGCGTCCCCCGCCCAGCCGCCCAGCCTGGTGGCCCTGGCCCCGACCACGGCCGCCGCACCTCTGCTGCAGGCCAAATATTCACCGTCCACCACGGCCCCATTCCTGGTCAGCAGTTCGGCCGGGACTGGCCGCTGGCCCCACACCAGAATCCCATCGGGGTCGCCGGGCAAGGTCGGCGAGGCCGTCGACCTGCGCGAGGCCGGTACGCCCGTTGGTGAGATCCCCTTCCGCTACGACATCGGTAAGCGCCGCGGGCAGATCATGGATCTACGCGACCTGGGGGCCCCAGTGGGCAGCGCGCCACTGCGGCGCGATGGACTCGCTGGACAGCGGTTAGGAAAGATTGTCGACCTGCGCGCACTGGGCACCCCGGACGGCGCCGAACCGCTCCGGGTGATCGCCCCGCTCGCCCGGCGCAAACAGGTTCTTGATCTGCATGGGGCTGGTACGCCGGACGGCAGCGAACCGCTGCCAATCGCCTCGCCGCTAAAACGACGGGGCGAGATCCTCGACCTGCGGTCCATGGGCACCCCGGATGGCAGTGAACCGCTGGCCAGCACCTCGCCCGTGCCCCGCCGAGAGACGGTCCTCGATCTCACCAGCAGCGGCGCGTCCACCGAGAACTTTTCCATCTCACCCGCCTTGGCGGAAGCCCTGGCGAAAGCGGTTCGCGTCCCATGAACCGCCCGCCGCTCTGGCTCGCCCTGGTCCTGGTCACGGTTGGCTGCACCGAGCCGGAGCGCGCCACCCCCGTCCCCACGCCTGAGCCGAAGCCGGCAGCGATGCCTGCCGCGCCAGTGGTGGCAATCATCCCTGCGCCAGCCCCGATTGCGACCGTCACGACGCCGCCACCAGTGGATTTTGCCGCCGTGCTGGCCACCCATCCCGACGACCGGCGCGGGGCTTTGACTGCCGAGGTCCGTCGCCTGCTGGCGGTTACACGTCCCGACGAGGCACTGCGAGGAGCGGCGCTGCTGACCGCCGAACCGAACGCCACGCCGGGCGACCACCTGTTGCTGGCCCGCTGCCAATTTGAAGCCGGCAAACCCGCCGACGCGGAAGCGACCCTTGGTGCTTTGGAGCAGACTGGCTTGCTTGATGCCGCCGGAGAGGGCGGCTTCGCCGAGGCCGAAGGCCTGCATGCCCGCATCCTGGCCAGCCGTGGTGATGGCCCAGGTCTGGTCCGCGGACTGTGGCTCGCCGGCGCCCGGGCCCGCAGCCGCGCAGGCGGCGACCTGCAGGCCGACTGCCTGCGCATCGCAGGTGGCTACCGCCTGCGCATCCGCCTGCCCGATCAGCCCCACCGCATCGCACTATTCTGGCGTGATCACGAAGAAGCCGGGGTTCTGGCGGTGGCGCAGACCCGCCTGCCCATGTCCGGCGCCTGGTCGGTGGATCTGACCTGGGATGGCGAACCGCCCCGTGGAGAGGTGCTCGCCCTGGCTCTGCCACTGGCCAGCACCGTACCGTCGCTGCTGACCGCCCTGCCGCCCATGCCCGTCGATCAAGTCGCTGCCGAAGAGACGCGCCGGCCCTGGCGCGCCGTCGTGCAAGCCCTGGGCGCCCATCCGGCCGACGGCGCCGCCGTGGTCCGCTGCCCGGCCGAGTGACTGTGTTACGGGCCGGCGAACGCATCGGCAATCTCCGCCTGCACAGCCTGCTGGGTCGGGGCGGCATGGGTGAGGTCTGGCACGGCACCCAGATCTCCTTGGGACGACAGGTCGCGGTCAAACGCATTGCCGACCATCTGGTCGACCAAGCGCATGCCATCGAGCGCTTCACCCGCGAGGCCGAATGCGGCGCGCGCATCCGCTCGCCACATGTAGTGCAGGTCTTCGATTTTGGCAGCATGCTGGCCGACGACGGTTCGCAGCACTGGCTCATCGTGAGCGAACTCGTCGAGGGTGGCGCCTCGTTGCAGACGCTGGTTGATACCGGTGCTGCCGTGCCCTGGCCAGAAGCGCTTGAGATCCTGCGCCAAGCCACCACCGGCATTGCGGCTGCGCACGACCTGGGGATCGTCCACCGGGACATCAAACCAGCCAATCTGCTGATCGGCGCCGATGCCCGGGTGCGGGTGGCGGATTTCGGCCTGGCGCGCGCGCCTGACCATTCGACGTTGACCATCGCCGGCTGCACCCAAGGGTCGCCTCGCTATCTGGCCCCAGAGGGCTGGAGCGGTGCAGAGCTATGCGACAAGCGCAGCGATGTGTACAGCCTTGGCGTCACCGCTTACCAGCTGCTGTGCGGCGTCACGCCCTTCACCGCCGACACTTTGCCGGGGCTCATGGCGGCCCATCTGGTTGAACAACCCGCGCCCATCCCGCTGCGCCTCGGCATACCCGCCGCGCTCAGCGCACTGGTGATGCGTTGTCTCGCCAAGGCTCCTGATGATCGACCGGCAGATGCGTCAGCCATGCTAGCGAGCATGGCAGCGATCGCGGATCATCCTGCGGATCTGCGCGCAATTCCGGCGCACATTCTTGCGCAAGCAAAGCCATCGGTCAGCGGCACCACCGGCCAAACCACCGGCGTTCACCAGCCGCTGACCACCGCAGCCGCATTGGCGCCAACCATTCCCAGTCCGACAGCGACGGTCGCATCACCACCAGCCTTGCCACGGGCTGATGCGACAAAAGTGCCTCCAGGCGAGAAGACGACTCCGTTCACGCCGACGCAACGCCGCCATTCGTGGCGGTGGCCAGTGGTGGCCGCTATCATCGTCGCACTCGCCGGGCTGGCATTGGTGCTGCTGGTCAAGGGCAAACCGCCGAACGCCATGACCCCGGCCGCCATGGTGCTGACTGCCACCGATCTGGCAGCCACGCAGCGGATTGACGCGAGTCTGGTAGCCGCCCGTTCAGCCCTCGCGGTCGGCGATACGGCCACGGCGCAGCGCCACTTGGAAGCAGTGCTGCCTGATGCTGCTGCGGTCGGTCGGGTGGACGAGATTTCACGTTTAATCGAAGCCCTGCGCGCTGAGCCACGCGCCGGCATGGTCACGCCCTGAGCCCCTAAAATGGCTCTGGCACCATGGCCACGCCCTTACCACCACCGGAGCTCCACATGTACCATTCGACACTTATAGTCAGTGCCGGCTTCGCCGCATTTCTCGCCCTGGCAGGCTGCGGCAATAGCGATGATAAGGAATCCCTGCGACCGGATCTGGCCTTCAGCGCCGGTGTCAGCGCCACGCCCATCGATCCCGCGGTGGGCCAGCCCATCACCCTGGGGTGGACGGTCGTCAATCGCGGTCAGAAGGATAGCAAGGCCTGCACCTGGCGGGTGTTGAGCAACGGCGTCACCCTGGTCGAGGGCACCATCGCCGCGCTCCAAACAGACCAGACCACCGTGATCACGGCCACCATCACGGATACGCCAGGGTACCACACCTATACGGTGCTGCTCGACGCCACGAATCTCATCAACGAAGATCAGCCTTCTGTCGCCTATCAGGATCCCGTAGGTGTGGGCGAGGCCAATAACTCCGCCGCCATCTCGCTGGTGGTCGCTGCCGCCTCCGGCGGCTGATCCTGCACCAAGCAAGCACGCCAATGTCAGCGATGACCGGTAGCGTTACCTGGGAATCCCACAGAATACTAGGCATGACCGAGCCATCGCGCGACGACGATGTGGACCTGGCGCCGAGTCTGCGCCCCCACGGCGCGTACTCCACGAATCCGCACGAAGCGGCGCAGCGGCAGCGCCGCTGTGGATTCACCTGCAGTGGCTAGAGGAGGCCTCGGAGTTGGCGGTCCGCTTGGCAGCGGCAGAACCGGTGGCAGCACCAGAGTGAGCGCGCCAGCCGATGATATCAATTCCAGCGCTTCCTGCCGATTTGCGGCCACGGATTTCGTGACCACTCGGTGATCGCGCGGACTAGTGGTAGCTGCTTGTCACGACCGATGGACTTCGTCCTCCTACGACGGCAGAGTGGCCTGGACGTCCTTCTTTGCCATGCCAGCCTGAAATCATGCCAGATCTCGAAGCGCTAATAACCGCTGTCGCAGCGGCAGTTCATGTATGGTCACCGCTGGTGAAGTCGGAGCATCCGTCGCCTGGGATGCGAACGGAACCGCCGAGCCGGCATGACGCGAGCGAGCCTCTGTGACACGGGACGAACTCCTCCGTCTGATCGCATCCGCCCGTACACTGGTGCCCGAGGCGGCGCTTGCGTACCAAATGGCCTTCGCACTGCTGCGTGGTCTTGATGCGATGCGTGACATCGTGGAAAGCGGTCGCACCGTGGTCGGCGAGGTGCGAGACAGCGATGTCGGTCCATTGGCGGTGCGTAATCTTGATGACGACGTGCCCGCAGAGCGAGCTCTGAATGCTGCCATAGCCAAGGCCACCTTCGCTTTTTCGCTCATGTACGAACCAGATGGAGTTGCCCAGGCCATCCAACGGGACCAAGCGCGCTTGAACGACGTGCGAGCCCAGCGGCACCGAGACGATCAGTCGACATAGGGTCACCGCGCCGCTGACGGCCGCATTAGTGGTAGCGGTCAGCTTGGCCAGAGCCCACCTGTCAGCTGTACGGTGCCGGCCTTGTCACGGGTGACGAGAGCGCCTACGCTGGGCACAGTTGCACTTATGTTCGATCATGCTCCATTCCTCGTGTCGCCCATGGACCATCGGAACTTGGTGGCTGGGACTCCGTTCTCTATTCTGCATGCGACCGACATCATCGAGCGTGGTACCCTGCAGCATTGGATCGTTCTCCGCGATATCCTGCGGCAGTTGCCGGAGCCAGTGCCGTATGTGCTGCGCTTCTGCGAGTTCGGTGTCGGCAATGTCGAGGCCCAATTTCCTGAAGATTACTGATTCTGGTTGGCCTATGTGGAGCACCGCGACGCCGCTGACCGTCACGACAGGGACCGCTGCCAGCCCATACAGCACGTCACGGGCGATGGTGGCGCCAAGCGGGACCCCGTCGCCGAGGAAGCGCTGCGGGAGACGTGCTGGCGGTGCCTCACGCACCATGCGGTGCGTGATTTTGTGGACGTAGCGGCGCTGTTCGATCGGCTTGGGAGCGAGCGCTCCACGCAAGCGATGTACCACTTTGACGACGTTTATCCAGAGAATGGCAGCACCGAGAGTCGTCTCAAGCAGGTGCTCACGGCCCTGGCGACGGCCCAGCCTGCAGATCTCGGCGGCGTCAACCAAGGTCTCGTGGAACCCGACCCGACCTGGGACGCGGTCCGCACGACCTGCCAGAGAGCGGCGATCAGCGTGTTCGATAGTCTGTGATCGCGGTCATGTGGCGGGGCTGGTGCCACCACTCGTCCGTCCAGAGCTTTCTGCATCCTGAGGCTGAGGCGGTTATCCGCAGATGTTGCGAGGGATCTCGCGTAATGACGGTTTCGTTGTGGAGCTCAAAGGAGGGGAGACGAGGGCTTGACGTCGCCGTTCTACGGCACGATAGTCGCCTGAAAGGGCAGAACTGCCATCAATGTCGCGCCACTCGGCAAGCGCTGCCATTTGCCCAGAAGACCGCTCAGCTAAATGAAATATATTGTATACGTTTTAAAATTACTTTTTAGCTTCTCCGGGAAAGCCTCGCGACGTGAGTTCTGGCTAGTTATGTTGATGATAGCGATGACCGGCGGCATCTTTATTCCGCCTTCTTGGACTTCGTTCAATCCAGTTGTCATCTTGTCGAATGGATTGTTATTCTATATTTTAGTTAATCCATTTTTTGTAGTATTGTATGTCATAAACGAAGGAACGCGTGACGTCCGTTTGGCCATTCCAATAATCGCGGCATGGTCGCTATTGGCTATTCAGATGAAGCGCTGGCGCGACAGAGGCGAGCCTGGATCCCGGGTCCTCATAAATGTTATTCCTCTCTACGGTTCAATTTCCGCACTGTATCAGCTTGGATTTTTCCCAGGAGAATTCCGAGGGAAGGCACCAAGAAATGAGGGTGATCCCAGCGGCACTTCATCAGATGAATGCTACAAACAAAGGCTTGACGCTGAATTGCAAGAATTAGAAAGACGAAGAAAAGCAGCCGAAGAGGCCTCCAAAAGAACTCGAGAGGAATCTACCAGACGCGGAGACGGCGCCGATACGCGCCGCACACAAGAAGGGCGGAGCGTCCCGCCACCCTCGCCATCCCCGCGACCTGTCTCAGAAGCGGTGCGATGTGGAACGATCTTAGGGCTGACCGCGAACGACACCAAAGAAGACATCAAAAAGAAGTACAGAGATTTGGTCAGCCGGTATCACCCGGACAAGGTGAGTCACCTTGGAGATGAATTCAAGGACTTGGCACACACAAAGTTCAAGGAAATCAACGAGGCATATAAATATTTTAAGGACCGAGAATGACATGAGCCGTATGGCCATGCCACCCGTCTGGAGGACACGTCTTGTTGCTCCAATGCTTTCCGTCAATGCCTAGGCCCGCAGACTGGTGGAGCCTCAGGGTTGCCCAATCGCTGCTAGCCGCTGCTGTTCAGATCAGGGACGTCCGTCAAGCCACGGGCATTGGCGACATCTGCCCATAAAGGTGTACTGTTACCAGGAATTTTCGCTGCTGTCCATCAGCGCCGCCGACGTGTTGGGTCGCTGAGTGCACGCTGACCCAGCGGCGCGAATGCACGAGTCAGGAGCGAGGCGACCAAGCGGTGTGGCATCAGAGCTGCTGCCGCGCGGCGGCGACGCGCGGCGCGCAGGAGCTTGTACTGGATCGGCACCGGCAGTCGGCCGCCGGGCAGCATGATGCCGCATGTCAGTGGACGAAGGTCCCCGAATGGGGCGTTTTCAAGATCCTCTCGCAACGGGTAGAAGCGCTCCGTGCGCTCTGGGTACTCGGGATTGAACGCATAATCCATGACCCGCTGGTCTGGCAGGAAGGTGACGTGATCGCAGGTGCGCAGGAACGGAACCAGGGGGAGGCGATCGCGCCAGTTCATCACCCCGAGGTGAGCCAGTGGCTTCCAGCGGCATCCGGCTGGTGGCGGACCCAACATGAGGGTAATGAATAGGTGGTCAGTGTCGGTGCCGCAGATCAAGGCCTCGTCGAAACGATCTGCCATGCTGGGTATCGTCGGCATCATGCACGGTGGATCTTGAGTACCAGTCGACCGGCGATCGGGATCCGGGAACGGCGGCCCGATGCGCCGGAAGAGTTCAGGCGTCAGCAGTGAGTCTTCGATGTCGTCTAGGTAGGCGCACAGTGCGACGCCGTCATGGTTGAACGCGGCAGCTAAGGCTTCGAGGTCGACGATGTACGTCGCCATACGGTCCACGCGTGGCGGTAGGGCGTCGATGACGTCGTCCACCGATGCGCCAGGGCACGCCACGTAAATGCGATCCGTATCGTGCAGCCCATCGAGGAAGCCGTGCGTAACCTGCCCCCCCCAGGACATGGCCTGCTTGATGCTAGCCAGTGCGCTTATGTACACGGCATACCGCCCGTCGATGAATGGCTCGATGGTCTGCATGGCTGGCTCCGGTGTTGGTGAAGGCGGGCGGCTGACGTACGATCACTTGAACTCTGATGGACCGCCGCTGCATTTTGAGGCTGACGCGGCGACGATTACGCAAGACGTCATGTATACTGATCCGGGTGCAGTTCGGCCCGCGCCCATCCACGGCCGCCGCTGGAAGATCCGCTAGAGGGCCAGTCGTTCGTCGAACCGAAAATCGTCGGTTCTGACGTGACTTGCTAGGCGCAGGTGCGGATGCACAGGATTCACCAGCACGTTGAATTCGCTGGGAACGATCACGCTCGGCACGCGTAGCGCGAGCGACCTGAGGGAAGCCGCCCACTGCTGACCAACCTCCTTCGTGGCGTCTGGTGCCGGGTGCTCCCGCCAGTTCGCAGGAAGCGTCGCAGACGCGGTCGTCGCCACCTTGTCGTCAGGCACCTCGATCTCAATAACCCGCCATAGTTGGCCGAGAGCCGCCGCTGGCGTATGCGCGCGCTTTTCCAACGCCGCCAGAGCGAGGGTGCTGGCGTAGTAGAGCAGCGGCACTCCTTTCGGGTTCCATCGACCGCCGTGCAGACGCGCGCCGTCGCCATTGAACGGGGCCTCGAACTCTGGGTGGGCAATCCGAAACAGCTTCACGTCGCGATGCCGTGGGCGATCTGACCCATGAGATCCTCGACCTGACGGGAACCGATCTCGGTCACTGCCGCTTCTACCGGGGGCATGCCGCCCAAGGCCTGTTCGGGCATCGTGAGCCACTGCCGCGCAGCGTTCTCGCTGCCCCAGAGGCGGACGGCCAGCTTCCACAGTTGCGCAAAGCGGACGACGCGGTCGCTACCAACGAGATCCAGAGTGTCGTGGTTGCGGATTTTGCGATCGAGCGTGGCTCTCGACAGGCCGATCCAGGGGGCAATGCGGGAGGTCGGAACGTCGAGTTTCTGTGCCAAGGCAACGGCAACGGCAGAGTCCACGCCATGCCGAGTCATCGCGACGAGGCCGGACGAATTGGCGTCCAGGATGGCAGTGAAGGATATCGAACCGCGGGGAACCCCAGGGCGCTTCGTCCCGACCAAGCCGACCTTGCGAGCCACAGCGTGCTTGGTCGGGACGAAGTCGACCCGAGCAGCCTTACATTTCTTATTCGCGGTGTTGCCTTTCGATGGTTTCATATGAGCATTCTACGTGCTCATTTGCGCACGCAACCGTAATGGCTGGCCTCGAAGAAGCGGTGGATACTTGCATTCTGCTCGCTCTGGTGGTGGGCACGGACACCGACCAGCACCACCGCAAGCGGCTTCACGAATGGCGTCGCGCGCCACCGCGCTACCGGTCCATCGCCTTGAATTCCCCGGCCTCACTATCCTCAGCGGTTGTCGCGACCGCCCTATCCACCGCCGTCCGGAAGCCCGGGTTGGCGTAGGCCATATTGTCGCCGACCGGGTCGCCCGTGGGGCGGTGCATCAGCAGGACCGCATCGCCGGAGAAGTCCTGGAGCAGGTATCGCGTCCGGTGCGGGTGGTGACGTACGCCTTGAGCAGGCGGCACCCAGCGACGCCCTTCGCCGGGAGCGCGTCGAACACGGCCTTGCGCCAGGCGGCGATCACCTCGTCGCGCGCGGCCCGGTCGCGTAGTTCGCGCTTGGCGATCCGCCGCATGCGGAAAAGCTTACCGGCGGCCATGTTTACGGACGGCGGCAAAGATCCGGCCGACGAGCTTACGGGTGCCGGCGGTCATTGGGACGTCCTCAACGCGCTCGACGGTGACCGCGTCCGCGGCGAGGGCGGCGGCGAGGGCGATCCGCCCCGCGGCGTAGCCCGCGAGCAGCAGACGGACGGCGCTGTTCGATCAGTTTGGGAGCGAGCGCTCCGCGCAAGCGATGCGTCACTTCGACGACGTCTACCCGGTGAAAGGCTGTACTGAGGGTCGTCTCAAGCAGGTGCTCACGGCGCTGGCGACGGCCCAGTCCGCCGACCTCGTCCGCGCCGACCAAGGCCTCGTGAAGCTCGACCCGACCTGGGACGCGGTCAGCTCGACCTGCCAGAGGGCGGCGATCAGCGTGTTTGATCCTCTGTGAGCGAGAATCAGTCGGCTTCCAGGTGCAGTTGGCGCTATTTCACCGGGGCGTCATCGGAGACTTACAATTTTGCGAAGGCCTCATAACACAGATTTACTGCCTTTTGGGTGCGAATTATTGGCCATGCTCGCGCGCACTTTCGGGTGGAGGAGCTCTTCGGGATCTTTGAAGAGGAGCTTCTTCCCTGCGGACCAGAGATGCAGCAGTATGGTCGGAGACCGCCGGAATCCGCGGCTATTGTTGTTGTACAGGCCGAGCTGTGATCCGTTCAGCTGAAGGCCTTCTTTGACACCATCGACGGACAGAAAGGTGAAGAGCCAATGCTCGCCCGTCAGGGATTCGTCCTTGTCGCGCGGCGACTCCTTGAAGGTGATCCCGGCCTTGCTGAGCCTAGCGATGAAGTCCTGGAGTGACGTCGCCCCATGAACCGCGTTCCGGAATGGATAGAGAGTGGAGAAGTCCCCTTTGACGCTGCCCTTTTGCCGTCCTAGCGGCGAAGGCTCTTCGACGATGACCGGCGTGACGCCCAGGTGCTCACACAGGGATCGATAGAAGGCGGCCAGTGGCTCGGCGCAGCCGAGGCTCGCCAAGTACGAGAGCTTGGCATTATCCGGGTGCTGGAGGACTGGACGCTTCTCCTCAAGACACCGGTTGATCTCCGCGAGATGGCCAGCGATGATGTCACGATAGAACTCATCGAATTTCATCTGCTTGAGTCGCGCCTCGCGTACAAACGCATCGCTCAACTCGCCCAGGGTGAGCAGGACACCGACCTGATACACCAAGGCGCGGTTCGCGGACGCTTGGCCGGTATTCATGCGCTTACGCCAATCCTGGAAAAACCTGGCCAGATCCTCGCTAGTGGACTCTTTGAGCCGGAGTGCGAGTTGTACCGTCTTCTCGTTGGTCATGGCTGGCCATCGTGTAAGCGACTGGTTTGACATCAACCCATTGAAGGCTGTAACGCGCCGCCACGATGATGTGTATGGACAGAGAGCGCATCGTCGCGGCGTTCGGATCTCCGCCCAAGCGGTCGGCTTACCGAAAGGGTGGCCTGCCACTGCCTGAACCACGTATTAGAGCACCATGGCGCTATCTGCAGGAGCACCGAGGTTTCCAGGGACTCGCCCTGCTGCCGGGTCGTGCCAGCACTCCAGCAAAGCAGGAGGAGACAGCACTGCTGTGCGAAATATCCAAGGATCTTGATGGTCGCATACCCGGATTTGTGTTGGCCGCCATGCTTGTGCCGCAATCGCCGATAGCCGACCTGGATCTTGACCACGACGCCATCGAGCAGGCTGTGCAGGCTCGTGAGAAAAGCAGAGATCTGCCGCCGTTGTATGACGAGCGTTTCGCCAAACCGCCACTCTCATGCAAGGATGCGGATCTTTTGTTCTGCAATTTGGACGAGATAACTTGGACGTTCAGTGCCCGTATCGCCAGAGAGACCCAGGCCGCGTTGCTGGGATTGCCCAATCCGTGGTATTTCTTCAAGAATGCGACGATCGTGGATGCGCTGTTCGACGATGTCATTACAGTAAAAGATTTTATCCCTATGCGTTTATCACAAGAGCAGCGCGAATTTATTGTTCAGGACGTAGCTGTTCATCTTGGTGATGCGAAAGGTGTGAATCTCGAGACCGTAGCCAGGCTTCTCGTGGCCCTGTCTCACTTGACCTGAGCAAGAAGCTATGTGGTTCCCGGTCCGTCAGCAACCAAGGCATCCACCGACACACCCAGGGCTGCTGAATCCCGCGGCGCTCAGTCGGCCGATGCGAGTGATAGAGGCCTGACGTACCGCCGTCGCTGGCACTCAGTCCTCGATAGCAACGTCAATGCCCTCACCGCTCCCATCGCGATGAAGTTGCCAGCCGATCCCTGACCGCCGCCACCGTGGCTCCTTGTCTTCTTCGTCATCGTCGTTCTCGACCGGGATCTCCGTGATCCGTTCCGAGTAGGTCGCTCGCAGTCCGAGACGCTCGATGATGGTCCTGGTCCGGCGTTCGTACATCAAGCCATTCACATCATAGACGGTGATCTTCTTCTCGACGTGGGATTCCACCAGACGGACCAGCAGGGACTCGATCTCTGGGCGCATGGGTTTGGCCGGGATGCCGATGGCGGCGGCTTCCTCGACCAGGATCGGGAAGGCGTGCGACGGGTAGCCACCGACCAGGGCGGAGACCACCTTCTGCCGCTGCGTCTTCTGGTGCATGTGGTAGGTCAGCATGGTGTCGCAAATGCGGTTCGACATCGAGGTCGACCGTTCGATCGCGCCGATGACCAGGGGATGGATGAAGGGGAAGAGGTGCTGCAGGGGATGGGCGCTGCCGTGGCCATTGTGCTTGTCCCACAAGGCGAGGACCCGGGTGACCTCTTCCTGGCTGACGGTGACGGACTTGCCATCGTCATACGTCGGGGCGAGTGGATGGCTCAGCGAAGTGTCCACCGGGGTGAGATACGCGCAGGTCCCCATCTGGACCTCGTCGGCGCCCAGGGCGATCATGGTGGCGGCAGAAGCGGCCTGCACTGGGACCAAGACCACCAGACGCCGGCAGTGCTGACGCAATTGCCGGACGATGGGGAGGCTGGCCAGACCGTTGCCGCCCGACGACGTCAGGCAGAGGTAGAGGACCTCGGCCTTGGGCTGTCCGTCGAGGATCCGGCGCAGGATCTGGCCGTCTTCCATGGCGATGTTGTTCTCGGTTGGCGTCCAATAGACCAGGACAGGCGCGTGAAGTTGTTCCTGGAGGGTACGGATGAGGGCCTGGACTGGATCCTCGACCACGGTCGGGAGAGGACGGGTCTGGCTCGGTGCTTGACGACGTTTACGCATGGTGCCTCGTGAAGGTGTTGGATACGGATGATCTGATTCGACCGCGGGATCGGGTTGGTCCACGGTCATTGCTGCCGGAAGGGCAAGCCGCGATCAAAGTAGCGTGAGCCATGCTGCGGTGGTCAGTCCGCTGGCCTTGATCGCGATCTGAAACTTCTGCCGGGCCGTCGTGTGATGGCCGCGGTGGTACGTGCGTTTGGTGCCTGCCCTTGTCAGGCGGCCCTCCGCCCTAGCCGCCGTTGCCGCCAGGCAGCTTGGTGGCGCTCGTGACGGGACTGCAGGCCCTGGGCCAGGTTGCAACGGGCCTGGGATTCGGTCAGGACCGTGCGGATGGACCAGGTGCCGCCGCCCATGGGCGTGACCGGCAGGTAGATCCGGGCCGCCTCGCCGTCCACGGTGACCTCAAGGCAGAGCATCAGGTCCATGCCGGTCTGTTGGGCCGCGACCCGGGCCTGGCTGGTCGTGGTGGCGAGCCACTTGGCGGCGGCTAGGCCGCTTCCGGCGATGCGGGCCACAGATGGGAAGCGTTCAAGCAGGCGGTCGACGGCGTGGCGGCTGGCGAGGTAGCTGGGCATGGTGGTCTCCTGCGGCCTGATCATAGCCGTGCCGATGACCTTGCGCGCATCTCGGGATGCATATTAGGTGTCAGTTGGAGTCCCCATGGCGAAATCAGGTGCCACCACGGCCGACCAACGGAGCCGACGCCTCCACCAGATCGTGGAACTGCTCCGCGAGCAGCCGCTGCCTGCCGAGGTCCTGCTGGTTCGCCTCAACCGGGGACTGCGGGGCGCTCGGCACCCCGAGGTGGAACTGAGGACGCTGCAGAACGACCTCGAATGGTTGCTGACCCACCTGGGTCGGGCGGGGATCGAGCGGGTGGCGCGTTCATCCCTGACCCCCGAGCCACCATCCGAGCTGCGGCAGTACCGCATCTTCTACAAACTGGTCGGAGCTGAGGACCTGATTCCATTGACTGCCGAGGTCGTCTTCCTCTCTGAATTGGAAGCCTTGGCGCTGGTCGCCGCCCGTAGCCTGATGGCCATACCGGCGGCGCCAGGCGAGCGATCTCCCACGGCAGGGCCCCTGACCGACGCCCTCAATCAGCTCATCAAGCGCCTTGGCCTGGATCTGAAGGATAGTCGCATTCCGGACATCGTCGCGGTGACCCAGGCGGCGCCGCAACCGTACGTTGGCGATCACGTCCTCACCCTCTTGCGGGCCATCCGGCTGGGAGAAGGCGTAGAGATGAGCTACGCTCCGCTCGCCAAACCTGCGCACCAAGTCGTGGCCCAGCCCATCCGACTGGCCCTGGTGGAGGCAGAGCCCTATATCTGGGCGTGGGACGGCCAGGCAGGTAAGCTCAAGAATTACAAGGTCGCCCGGATCACCATGGTGCATCGCCGTCCGGCCCTGTCCGGTGTGCCGTCCGGGCTCGACGCCGAGGTCAGGTCGAACCTCCTTGGCGGATTCCGTGGAGTCGCCGGTTCGGCCCAAAGGGGCCACGTCGTCCTTCGGCTGACCCCGTCCGGGGTGCCCCACCTCCGCCATCGGCGCCTTGGGGGCAACCAGTCCTGGACGGATCTCCCCGACGGTGGCGCCAGGGTGTCGTTCAACAGCTCGGGCATCGACGCCGTGAAGCACTGGCTGCTGCAGTGCGGCGCCGAGGCGGTGGTCGAGGGGCCGGACAGCCTGGTACAATGGTTCCGGGCAGAGACGGCGCGGATGGCGGCGACGTATCAGCAGCCTGAACTGACATAGCCGGATCCTGGACTCGCCGCCGGCGCTGCGAACCGACCCCGGCCATCGCAGGCCCAGCAAGGATGGCTGGCGCACCGGGGCTTCCCGCTTCTGAAGCGAGCCGTCACCGTCGACTGCATGCAGCCGACGGTGCATCCAGTGCTGTTGCCATGGGGTATGGTCGACCGATCGCCCTCGAGGAGCCCGTCATGCCGAAACGCCGCCCCGTACCTCCCAGTGATCGCCGGAACCCGCGCCGCGCGGACCTGGGGCAGGATATCGACACCCCCATGGGCAACCCTGGCACCGCCGGGCGCCAGCAGCACGCTGACCCGCCCCGTCCAAGGACACGCATGATGAAGCACATCGCGATCAAAGGCGGAACCCTGACCGCCCACTTCTCGCATGGCGATCCGCTTGAGACCTGTCTTGACTACCGCGTCCGTCTGGGGCTGGAGACGGGCCTGGTCCCGGTCGAGGATCTGTCGACCCGCCTGGCCAGCCGCATCGGCATCGAGCATGAGGATGAGGTGGTGGCCGGCCTGCGGAAGGCCAAGAGCGGGATCACCGTCATCGGCGCCCAGTCCGACGACCGTGACAAGAAGCAGCAGATCGCGCTGACGCTGGAGGCCATGCGACGTGGCGATCGGATGATCAGCGGCGGATTCCTGCGCATGGGGACCCGGATCGCCAGGCTCGGAAAGGCCATCCAGGCGCGGTGGAAGCTGCCCGCCGAGCCGCTGTTCTGGGGCGAACCGGACCTTTTGCGCCGGGTCGACGACAAGGCTCGGCCGAGCGGCTTCGGCCCCTGGCACTACGAAGTGGCAGACATCAAGAGCGCCCGCAGTTCCAAGCTGCCCGCCCGGTTGCAGGTGTCGTTCTACAGCTGGCTGCTGGAGGAGATCCAGGGCGTCCTACCGGTCACCGGCTACGTCGTCCCGCGCCCGTTGGACGGGGCCAAGCCGCCGTGGCAGCCCTTCCCCATCGCCGAGGTCCTGCCCATTGCCGAGTTGTTCGTACGTGAGGAGTACTGGTCCATCGTCACGGCTGAGCCGCACGATCTCGTCTCGACCAGCGGCTACGATACGGCCCTGGCCTCGTGCTGGGCCGAACGCGAAGGGCTGCTGGTCGAGGATCTCACGGCCTGCGACGTGGCCGCTCTGCCAGGCATGCGCCTGCCGGTGCGGCGCGGGCTGTACCGGAACGGAATCCGGACGGTCACCGCTCTCGCGACGGCCCCGGATGCCGTCCTGCACGCCTCGGCCGGTCCCGGCGCGACCCGGGCCGGGCTCGAGAAGCAGCGCATCCAGGCCCAGGTCTGCTGCTCCGGCAGGCCCCGTTGGCGCGATGCGGCAGCGACTGATCTGGCCGTCATCGCCCGGACCCTGGCCGACGAGAGCGATGCCGGCGTTTCGCCCGTCGAGGCGTTCGCCGCCGATGCCGTGGTCGTGCACTTCGACATGGAGTCCGATCCCTTCGCCGGCATCGAATACCTCTTCGGCTACCGGGTCCACCGGCCCGGACGGAAGCCAGAGGCGACGCAGTTCATCTGGGCGCCGACCGCCGACGCCACCGGCGAGGAGGAAGCATTTCTCGCCTTCCTGAAAGCCATGGAGGACCTCATCGCGACGTGTCCCAAGGTGGTGATCGTGCACTACGCCCCGTACGAGCCAAGCCACCTGCGCCAGCTGGCCACACGCTATCCCGGTCCGCCGCGACGTCCGACTGCCGACCGGGTCGAAGCCTTGCGCGTCCGCATGCTCGACCTTTACCGGCTCATCACCGCCAGCCTATGGCTGCCATTCGGCAGCTACTCGATCAAGCAGGTCGCGCCGGGACTGGTCGACCTGCCCTCGCCCGGCGGAGCCGGCACCGGCCACGTCTGGCTGGCCATCCCCACCATCGCCGCCTGCGCCGCACGCCTGACCGCCGCCGGAGGGAGCGCTAAGGCTGTCACCGCCGCCACCGCCGAGCTGGAACAGGCCCGGCAGGAGCTTGCCCTGGAGGACGAGGCCGACCTCCTCGCCGCATCCGCGGCCATGAGCATCGTCTGGCACGACCGTTGGCGCCGCAGCGGTGCGCCAGTCTGGAAGCAGCTCATCGAGTGGTACAACGGCGACGACCTGCACGCCTCTGACGCGGTGTTCCGCTATCTGTCAGCAGTGGCCACCGGAGCGACCACGGGCATCGACAGGTCCGGAGCCGCACCGTCCCCGGTTGCACCACGGCGCGGCGCTGGGAAGCGGTCATGAGGTACGCTCTGCCGAGCGGCCTTGACCTCGTCGCCTGGGTGCGCAGCGAGTACCGCACCCAGTACCGCGAGGGCGCCGAACGCGTCGCCATGTCCCTAGACGACCGCATCGATTCTGGCGGCACCATCGCCGGGCTGCGGGTGGTCGGACATGATCGGGACACGACCGTCCTCGCATGTCAGGAGAACACCAGCAAGCTGCGTGTCGGGGACACGCCGTACGTGCATCCCGAGGACGAGCCGGTCGACCTGGCCACGGCCATGCCCTGGGGATCCCTCAAGGCCCGCATCATCGAACGCAGTGCCGATGGCCTGCAGCTGACGGTCGCCGGCGACCTCGCCGCCGGCACCACGTGGTGCCTGGACTCGCTGCCCAATGCCTGGAATCCGCTCAGCGCCCGCCCGGCAGCGATCTGCGCCGGATTCGACACCACGCATGCCGTCGCCAAGCGGTGGAAGCGCTGGCTGACCGGCAAGGCCTCCACAGGCCCATCAGGCGTCGCCAACGGACCGCGCCTGACCGACCGCCAACGCCAGGCGCTCCACCGCGCCCTCCATGACGAACTGACCGTCATCCAGGGGCCGCCTGGCACCGGCAAGACGCACCTGATTGCCGCGCTCCTTGAGCGCCTGGTGCAGGACGGTCAGCGGGTGCTGGTCACCTGTTTCAGCCATGCTGCGATCGAGAACGTGTTGCTGGCGGTGGTGAAGCGGAACCACGACATCGCGTGCTTCAGGGTCGGGAAAAGGGGCGCCGCGCCCATCGCGGGCATCGAGGACCTCGACGGCCTGCCCAAAGCCACGGTCCCCGGCGTCTACGGCATGACCGTGTTCGCCGCCGCCAAACCCTGGGCCACGGCGGTCCTCAAGGCGGCAGGACGTCTGGAGCAGCCGGCGGATGGTTCGCCTATCCCGACCCAGGACTATCTGGAGAGCTATGCCGGCGCCTGGAGCCTTGCTAAGCTACCCACGGCGACGACCTGGTTCGACGTTCTGGTCATCGACGAAGCCAGCCAGATGAGCCTGCCGCACAGCCTGATGGCCATGCTGCACGGAGAGCGCTGCGTGGTGGTCGGCGACCACCGCCAGCTGCCGCCGGTGGCGCAGAGCGTGCCGACCTTCGCTCCAAGCGTGTTCGACCAGCTGATCGAGTCCTATCCTATCACGGCGATCATGCTCGACCGCACGTTTCGCATGAACACCGCGATCTGCGCTAGCCCAAGCCGGCTGTTCTATGGCGCCGGGCTGGCCTCGGATCCGAAGGTGGCCAAAGCATTGATCCGGACGCCCGTGGAAACGCCACCGCCCGCACAGCCCACCTGGCTGGCCGCATGCCTGGACCCAGCCCAGCCAGTGCACTTCGTCAGCGTCCCCACCGACACCGGCACAGACTGCAACGAGGCTGAGGCAGCCATAGTCGGCGCCCTTGCCGCGCAGTGGCTGGCCCGTGGCCTGGGCGGCGACGTCGGCGGCATTGCCGTGGTCTGCGCCAATCGTCGGCAGAATCTCGCCGTGCAGGCGGCGACAGAACGGGCCATCGCTGCTCTGCCCAAGGGCCAGCGCGCCCGCGCAGCCAAGGGCCTCGGCAACCTGCTCTGTGACACCGTCGAACGCATCCAAGGCCAGGAGCGCGACTGCATCCTCGTATCCCTCACCGGCTCCGACCCCGAGCACCTGGCCCGGCAGTGGATCTTCAGCCACTGCCCGCGCCGCTTCAACGTCGCCATCACCCGCCCGCGGACCAAGCTGACCGTGGTCGGCAGCCCAGCGTTCTTCCACTTCACGCCACCCACCGGGGATGGCGACACCCTGTCGCGGCTGACCGGCATCGCCGCCCTCAAGCGCTGGTATCTCGACCGTCTTGATGCTGGCGAGATCGTCGAGGTGCGGGCATGACGACCTGGGTTGCCTTCGATACCGAGACCACGGGTCTTGAGCCAGGCTCGCGACTCTTGGACCTGGCGGCCGTGGCCTTTGATGACCACGGCACCGTGCTGGCCACCTTCAACCAGTTGGTGCATCCCGGCATGCCGATCCCGCCGGATGCCAGCGAGATCAACGGGATCACCGATGACGTGGTGGCCGGTCAGCCGTCCACAACCCAGGTCTTGGCCGATTTTCTTGCCTGGCTGCCGTCCAGGTCCACCCTGATCGCCCACAACGCGCCCTACGATTGCGACATCCTGACCTGGGAGTTCCAACGGGCGGGCCTCGACCTCCCGAAGCAGCGGGTCATAGACACCTGCCTCATGGCCAAGGCCCTGGCCGAGACCAAAGACAACCGGCTCCAGACCCTTATTCGTCATCACCGCCTGAAAGTCATCGGTGACGCCCATCGCGCTCTGCCGGACGCTGATGCGGTCCGGCAGTATTTTCTAGTCGTCCGGCCTCGCCTAGCGCCTGTGCCCAAGCCCTGGACCGGTCGGTGTGCCCATCCCAAAAAACTACCAAGGACCTTGAGCGCACTGCCGACCTGGGTGGACAGCGCACGACGGTTGCGGATCAGCTACACCGACGCCCACGGGGCCACGAGCAAACGCGAGATCACGCCCTACGGCTACGCCACCACCGGTTCAGGCCTGATGATTCATGGCTTCTGTCACTTGGCGGGTAATCGGCGCCAGTTCAAGGCGGAACGCATGACGGTGCTTCGACTGACTTCGAGGGATTGCGGCAGCTCACGCCAGGCTAAGGTAAAAACATGAACAAAGAAATTGCACTCAATGTAGTTAAGATTAAAAACCATAAAATAGCATGGTTCAAGAAAAAATCGAATAAATACGTTAACATAGGAGATCTTGGAAAATTAATCGGAACGCATCGTAGTCATTTAACAGTGCAGTGGCTTCGAAACAAAGGAGAAATATTTGGCAACAAGACGCACAAATCAATGCCGGTTGAAATACGTCACAAGAGAGCCGTATATCTTCAGGTCATACCCGCGCAATTGTTGCTGAACTACTGCAACCACAAAAACAAGCCACTCGCAAAAGTCGCATTGCCAAATTTATGGAAAAAACTGAAGGTTAAATGCTTAAATTCGAATAGACCTGCCAGAGCTGAATACACCTTTAGACGCATTATTATGGACAGCTTTAAAGACATATACAACTTTAAAGAAGCTCGCCTCGGAAAGTATCAACTAGACGTAGCCGACATGAAAAGAAAGATTTGCATCGAATTTGATGAGCACCATCATAGCGAAAAAAATGACCGGGCTAAAAACAAAGTTTTAAAAGAGAATAGGTTCCTTACGATACGAGTTAAGAAGGCCCTGAATATCGGGGAAAGGATCAATTTCGTTATAAAGAAGTTGAAGCACGGTAAAAAATTTAAGCGATTATGAAGCAAAAAACACCGGCCGTAGCAATCGCGACAATAGCTGACTCCATAACCAATCGCTGGAAGCGGATACGATATAGGACCGCTGTTACGCAAGAGATGCCCATAAAGCTGGCGGCCTGCAAGTTCTCTTCCCCTGGACTGATCGAGCTTGATGATCGCACTGTGGTCGTCGCCCAGCAAGCCGGCACGGACCTTCTCCTCGGCGTTAAGGTCGGGCAGGAGCGGGTTTTCTTGCCGGTCACGCCAGCCGGACAGGGAGACGCCTGGCATATTATGTCAGTGCATACCAAGGCGCAGGACGCAGGGGAACATCGAAGGCAGCAGAGTCCCCCTTTCACCTGGCGTGGAGGAGGCCTTGGGAGGCCGCCCGGAACCCTCATGAGAAGCCCTGCCCAGGGCATTGCGACCCAGCAAGCTTCCGTACTCTCCCCAACAGTCGCCATGTCTCACCATGTGTTATGGTGTCTTACGGTGGCAGGAGAGGGCATGTCCAAGAGTCGTGAACCCTGGGTGACGAGCGAGGAAATCTGCACATATTTGCGGATCTCTCCAAATACGTTGACCCGGTGGATCTCGGCCAGGGGCATGCCTGCACATCGGGTCGGGAGGTCTCTTAGGTTCAAAGTGGCCGAAGTGGACATTTGGATCCGCAGCGGCGCGGCGGCTGAGGACAAGAACGAGGGTCAACCATGACCCTCTC
>JBBQTJ010000014.1:0-23573 GCA_038213315.1 Planctomycetota bacterium | reverse complement strand
CCGGTCATCGCCAGTCCAGCCACGGGTGCCACCCTGGTCAGCCGTCGCCCGGTGATCACCGGGACCAGCGCCGAGACTGCGACCCTCCGGCTCTACGCTGGCGACACGCTGGTGGGCAGCCAGAGCGCTACGACGGCATGGCGCTTCGTCCCCAGTACCGACCTGCCCACGGGTTCCGTGACGCTCCTGGCTGTGGCGGTGGATCTGGCCGGAAATTCCGCCACCTCCGCCAGCGTGGTGATCACCATCGCAGACGAGGCACCGGTGATCACCACGCCCACCACCTCGCCCTTCTGGTCCGCACTCTCGACCGTGGCGATCAGTGCCAGCGCCAGGAGCGCCGTCAGCGTCAGCTTGGTGGCCACCGGCGTCGCCAGCAACGGCAGCCCGGCGGGCGCCAGCGCCACCACCGCCGGCAGCGGTGGGACTTGGGCTGGCAGCCTCGCACTGGCAGAGGGCGGCTATGCCGTGGTTGCGGTCGCCACCGATGCCGGCGGCAACAGCGCGACGTCCGCCCCGGTGGTGGTGGTGGTCGACCGCAGCGCCCCGCTGGCGCCGGTCATCGCCACCCCCACGGCGGGCAGTCGGGTAGCGTCGGTCCAGGTGACCGGCACCTGCGAAGCGAATGCCACCGTGGTGGTCAGCGCCACCACTGGCGCCACCACTGGCGCCACCACTGGCGCCACCACGGTCACCACCTGGCCCGACGCCGTCGCCGATGCCAGTGGTGCCTGGTCCGCGTCGCGTTCCGGTCTCTTCGATGGCAGCATCATTCTCCGCGTCGAGGCCCAGGATCGGGCCGGCAATCTCAGCCCGGCCAGCACCCGCGCGTTCATTCTCGATACCACGGCACCAGACGCACCGACGATCACCAAGCCGGTTCAGAATGCCCAACTCCGGCTGGTGTCACCAACCGCCGAAGGCACGGCCGAACCCGGCTCTACCGTCACTCTTACCCTGCAGACCAGCGCCGGCGTTGCCGTGCGCTCGGCCAGCTCCGCCGCCAACAGCGTCGGCTCCTGGAATGCGGCCCTGGGCATCCTGACCGATGGCGGCTACCGGCTGTCTGTCACCGCCACCGATGAGGTCGGCAATACCAGTGACATCAGCATTCGCAGTTTCACCGTCGACACGCTTGTCCCTGAACCACCAACCATCATCTCACCGGCCACCGGCGCCGTGCTGGCCGGGCTCAGCTTCACCGCCAGCGGCACCGCCCAGGCCGGCAGCACGGTCACGGTGCAGTTGAATGGGGGCGCGAATGCCACCGTGGCCGCCACCAGCGGCACCTGGGCCTTGGCTATCTCTGCCACCGGCGCGGGTCAGCAATTGCTGCTGGCCTGGACCGCGGATACCGCCGGCAATGTCAGCGGTTCCGCCAGTTCCGCCTTCATCCTCGATGACGGATCGCCGACCATCACCATCGTCCCCGCCCGCACCTCGGTCCGGGCGGGCGAGCGCTTCGCGGTGACCTTCTATGCATCCGAGCATTTGAACGGATTCTCGAATGCGGACGTCCTGGTCACCGGTGGCCGCCTGGATGGCTTGACCCTCTCAGCCACGATGGGGGAACTGGCCCGTGGCCAGTTGGTCGCTGGCACCGATCCAACCGGCTGGATGGTGATCCGCGTACTTGCCGGGGCCGCCGCAGACGACGCCGGCAACCCCTCGGCGCAGGCCGCCGTCCAGGTCCAGGTGCCGAACGGCGGCAACCAGGACAGCGGCAGTGGCGGTGGCTGCGGTGGCGGTGGCGGCAGCAGCCTCGGCATGCTGCTCGCCGGACTGTCGGCCTTGGCATGGCTCAGCCGGCGGCGACGTGATCGACGCTGATCTCACCTAGTGTCTAGCTGATGGGCTCCGCCCAGCCCGCCTCATGCATATCGACTGCAAGGCGCGTGGGATCCGCGGTCTGGCGTCATCAACTGGGTCGACGATACGTTGACCTCCACGGCGATGACGGCCTGGTGGCTCCGGTCGACCGCACCACTGCCGTTGCTATCCACTCAGTCCGGCGGCGATGCGATTCAGGTTGGCCGCTGACTGCTTGGTCGACTCTGCCCCCACGCTGGCCTCCTTGGCCGCCTGGGCGACATTTGCCACCGTACGGGCGATGTCCTGCACGCCCTGGCTGGCCTCAGCCACGGTGCGGGTCATTTCGCGGGTGGTGGCGGTCTGCTCTTCTGTCGCGGTGGCGATCGAACCGGTGGCCGCGCCAATGCGCTCGATGACCGCTCCGGCCGTGCCAAGGCCATCGCGCACGGACGCGGTGTCAGCTTGGATGCTGGTGATCATGCCTTGGATCCGCGCCGTGGCCTCGCCAGTGCGGCGGGCCAGTTCTTTCACTTCACTGGCGACGACGGCGAAACCGCGACCAGCATCGCCGGCCCGCGCTGCTTCGATGGTGGCATTCAGGGCCAACAGATTGGTCTGCTCGGCGATGCCGGCAATCAGCCTGGCCGCCTCGCCAATGGTCGCACTGCTTCCGCCAAGCCGTTCTGCCGCCTCTTGGGCCCGTCGGCTGGCCTGGATGGCTTCAACGGCGATGCGGGCCGCCTCGGCCGCCGCACGAGCGATTTCGCTGATCGAGGCCGTCATTTCCTCGGCTCCGACCGACACCGAGTTGACGCCGCGCGACACTTCCTCGGCTGAACTAGCGACGGTTGCCGCCTGGGCGCTGGTTTCGGCCGAGGCCGCAGCCAGGCTTTGGCTGACCGAATCAAGGTCCGTGGCGGCCGCCACCAACTGATGTTCCAGGTCGAAACGTGCCTCCGTCTGACGCTCGACAACACGCCAATCGACCCGCTCGGTGCGCAAGGCGCCACGCACGCCAGCCACGGCCCGGTCATACGAGGCAGCCATGCGTCCGATCTCGTCGCGCCGGTCGAGGTTGCCGATGCCAAGGAGGCTGCCCTCCGCCAAACCATCGAGCGCTTCGCGCAGCCGATGCACCGGCCGTGCGATGGAGCGCGCGATCACCACGGTGACCAGCAGCGCACCAACCAGGAGGACGAGGGCGATCTGCCCGGCTCTGCGCACTTCAAGTGCATGCTCGGCTCGCATCTGCGCCGACACCTGCGCCGCTTCGGCCTCAATGTCGTCGACGTAGGCGCCAATGCCGATGTACCAGCCAGGATCGAAACGCGCACCATTCTCCTCCCAGGCGATGGGCATCGAATAGGACAGTTTGGGCTGCGGAACAGGCTTGCCATCAGGGCCCTTCGGGCCGCCTGGCTTGGGATACAGGTACGTGAAGGTGCTCCCGCCCTTGACGCCGGCCTCGACCAGCCCGCGCACCACATAGACACCGCTGGCCTGCAGGTCCCAGCGACTGACGTCGTGCAAGGCACGGTTCGGCGGTAGGAGCAAGGTCACGCCCTGGCGATCGTAGGCGAAAAAGTAGCCGACCTTGCTGCCGTCGCTCCCGGTCATGAAGTAAACTTCGCCCAACAGGGCCCGCAGCCGCTCCTTGCGCGCGGACTGGTCGAGGCCGGCCGATTGCGACCGCAACAGATCAACGGCCAGTTCGCAATCGTGTCGCAATTCTGCGGTGCGCGCCGCCATGAGACCGTCGCGAATACGCCCCTCGGCCAGGGCGACCGAACGGCTGAGTGCGCCCAGTCCCAGCCAAGTGATGGCACCTGCGAGCAGCAGTCCAACCGCGGCGATGAGCATGAGCTTGGCGATCATTGGCCAATGACGGTAGTACATGGAGTCACTATACCCCGTGATGTTGAGGCTATCAACCTACCGCCACGTGCCTTTACCCCGGCCCCTTCCGCAGGCGGTACACCGCCGCCAAAATCTCAGCCACCGACTGATACCAAGTAACCGGGATGGCCTTGCCGATCTCGGCTTCCTTGGCCAGCGCGCGGGCCAGAGCGATGTTCTCGACCATGGGGATGTGGTGTTCGGCGGCGATGGCTTTGATGCGCTGGGCGACGTCGTCGTAGCCTTTGGCCAGGACCACCGGGGCGGCCATTTTTTCTTTGTCGTACTTCAGGGCGACGGCGACGTGGGTCGGGTTGGTGATGATGACGTCGGCCTTGGGGACTTCCTGCATCATGCGCTTCTGGGCCATCTGCCGCTGGATCTGGCGGATGCGGTTCTTGACGTGGGGGTCGCCTTCTGACTGCTTGTATTCGTCCTTCACTTCCTGCTTGGTCATCATCAGGTCCTGCACGTGCTGATAGCGCTGGTACATGAAGTCTGCGGCGCCGATGCCGGCCAGGACCAGGCTCAACTTCATACCCAGCCACCACAGGCCGTGGGCATCGTCGGCGAAGCGCAGGCCGATCTCGGGGCTGATGTAGATCTTCTGGCCAATGTCGGCCTTCAGCACCATCCAGCTGATCACCAGGATCAGGCAAAGTTTGATCAGGCTGAAGGCGAAGCGCATCAGGCCGCGCATGCCGAAGAGACGCTGCAGGCCACTGAGGGGATTGATGCGTGCGAGTTTCGGGATCAACGGCTTACCGCTGGCCTGCAGGCCGACCTGGGCGATGGAGAGGCCCAAGCCCGAGACCATAATGACCAGGGCCAGGGCCACGACCCAGCCACCGACCGGGGCCATGGTTATGATCATGACCTGGATGGTGTTGCCGATGGTCAGTTCCCGGTACATCAAGTCAGTTAGGGTCAGGCGGATGATCCCGGCCATGGCCTCGGTCAGTGGCGGACCCAGCACCGCTAGGCCGCACATACCGACTACCAACAGCACACCGGTGTTCAGGTCCATGCTGAGGGAGACCTGGCCCTCCTTACGCGCGTCCTCGATCCGCTTGGGCGTCGGCAGCTCGGTCTTTTCACCACCGGACGGAGAATCAGGCACAGGTCATCCAGCTTGGCGGTTTTTACGCCAACCCTGTCGCGGGATGCGACGGGGATGACCGCCTGACGGGGAGTGGTGCACCCCCCGTGCCAGACTTCTTGCACCCCCCTCCCGTGGCGGACCATCATCGGCCATGACCTTGTCCCTGGCCCTGACCTCAGTCCATCCCGTTCCCGCCCTTGGGCTTGAGGCCCGGCGCTATGACCACCCCTGTGGGCTGGTGCATTGGCATCTGGCCTGCGCGGATGAGCACCGGGCCTTTGCCATCGCCTTCCGCACGCCGCCCTACGACGACACCGGTCTGCCCCACATCCTGGAGCACACCACCCTGTGCGGCAGTCGGCGCTATCCGGTGCGTGACCCCTTTTTCCAGATGCTACGTCGCTCCCTGCAGACCTTCATGAACGCGATGACCTACCCGGACCTGACGGCGTATCCCTTCGCCACCCAGGTCAGCAAGGACTATGCGAATCTGCTGGGCGTGTACCTGGATGCGGTCTTCGCGCCGCGGCTGCGCGAGTTGGACTTCGCCCAGGAAGGGCACCGCTTGGCCCCCGGGCCGGCGCGGCAGGGCGTGGTTTTCAACGAGATGAAGGGCGCGATGGATTCGACCCACGCCCAGGTCGAGCAGGCCTGCGCCCGGCTACTGTTGCCCGGCACCTGCTATGCATGGAATTCTGGCGGTGAACCCAACGACATCCCGCGCCTGGCTCACGCGGATCTGGTGGCGTTCCACCGCCGCTGCTATTGCCCCGCCAATGCGGTGATCACCACCTACGGGAATCTTGATCCGCAGCAGATCCACACCGCCCTGGCCCCCTATCTGGAAACGCCGGGCCAGACGCTGTCGCCGCCGGTCGCAGCGCGGGCCCAGTCTGCCCGCGACGCGGACGTGCCGGTGCCCTGGGCCGAGGGTCAGGACGCCACCGACGTGGCCGCCACCAGCCTCACCTGGGCCTGGGGCGATTCCGCCGATCTGGACACGGTACTTGATGGCGAGCTGATCGACCGGTTGCTGCTGGACCATGCCGGCTCGCCGCTGCGCCAGGCGCTGGAGGGTTGCGGCTTCGCGCGCAGCGCCGGCCACAGCGGCTTTGGCGCGCACTATCGCACGGGCGAATTCACCGCCGCGCTGGAAGGTTGCCTGCCCGCGGATCATCACCGCCTGCCGCCGCTGGTCACCGCCTGCCTTGAGGAAGTCGCGCGCGCCGGGCTGCCCGCCGCCGACCTGGCGGCCGCTCTGCATCAGGTCGAACTGTCCCGTCGCGAGATCCAGGGCGATCATTACCCCTACGGCCTGGAGCTCTGCCTGCGGCTGGTCGGGCCGTGGAATCTGGGCGCGGATCCGCTGCCGTTCCTGGACCAGGCCGCGGCCCTGGCGCGCTTGCGCAGCCGGGCGATGACCCCGGGTTGGCTGAGCGGACAGCTGCGGGCGCGTCTGCTCGACAATCCCCATCGGGTATGGCTGCGGGCCATCCCCGACCGGGAGTTCCATGCCCGCGCCGCAGCTGACGAAGCGGCGCGCAATGTTGCCGATGTCGCGGCCTTGGGCCCGACGGCCGAGGCGCGTCTGGCGGCGGATGCCGCGGCCCTGGCCGCTCATCAGGCCACCCACGATGATCCCACTGTGCTGCCGGATCTTGATCTGGCCGACGTGCCGCGCGCCCGCCGCTGGGCCGAGGGCCGCGTGGACGGGACGCTGACCATTTTCACGCCCGGCACCAACGGGCTGTTACACCATGTGGTCGCCCTGCCGGTGCCCGCGCTGGACGATGGCGACCTGGATCTGCTACCCCTGGCCACCGCCCTGGTCGGGCAGCTGGGGTCCGCCGGCCGCACCTACGCCGAACAGGCAGCCCGGCAGAATGCCTGCTGTGGCGCCTTATCGGCGTGGCTTGATCTGGGCAGCGATCCGGCCGATCCGGGCATTCTTCGTCCCTGGTGGCTGGCCGAGGTGAAGGGTTTGGGCAGCAAGTCCGACGAATTCCTGCCTTTGCTGGCCGAGGCAGTGCAGCAGCTGCGCCTGGATGAGCACGAACGCCTGCGCGAGCTGGTGGACCAGGCGGTGCAACGCCTGCGTGACCGCTTGGCCGGCAGCGGCTCGCAGCATGCCGCGCGCGCCGCCCAACGTGGTCGCCCCGGCGCCGCGGGCCTAGGTCATCGCCTGCACGGCATCGGCCGCCTGCGCTGGCTGGAGGCCACCGCCGAAGCGATTGAGGACGACGCCGCCTGCGGTGCGCTGCTGGCGCGCTGCGGCGGCGTCTTGACCAAAGTGCTGTCCGGCGCGGCGCAGCACGCCCTGATCGGCGATAGCGCAGAGACTCCGGCCCTGCTGGCCGCGGTGCGGGCGCGCTGGCCCGTGGGTGTTTCCGGCAGCGTGCTGAACGTACTTGCCAGCACGCCGCCCGCGCCCACCGGCTTCGCCATCGCCACCGGGGTGAACTACGTGGCCCTGTCCTTTGCCGCGCCGGGCTTGAGCCATGGTGATGCCCCGGCCCTGGCGGTGGCGGCGCGCTTGCTGACTAACGGCTGGCTGCATCCGCGCCTGCGCGAGCAGGGCGGCGCATATGGCGGTGGCGCTTCTTACCAGGGCGGCACGGGCAGCGTGACCCTGAGCAGCTTCCGCGATCCGCGCCTGGACGGCACGGTGGCCGACATGCGGGGGGGGCTCACCTGGCTGCGTGACAGCGCGGTCGAACCACGTTTGTTGAAAGAGGCCGTGCTGGGCGTGATTGCCGGCATGGACGCGCCGGGCAGTCCGGCCGGCGAAGCCCGTGGCCGCTTCACCGCCGACCTCAAGGGCCAAGGCCCCGCCGTCATCGATCGCTTCCGCGCAGGGGTGTTGGCGGTCACCCCGGATCAGGTGACCCGCGTCGCCGGACACTGGCTGGATCCGGAGCTCGGACGCCTGGCAGTGGTCAGCAGTGCCAGCGCGTTGGCGGCATCGTCCTTGGGGTTGACGGTCGAGGCGGTCTGAGCGCTTCCGGTTTTCACGTTACCTGCGGGTATCTGAGCGTCCTTCTTCAACGAGTTCCCATGCACCGCACCATCCTGCTCGCTTCCCTCACGCTCACGGGCCTGCTGGCCGGTGAGGCGCCCGTGATCGGCGCCTGGGCCGTCCACGACCCCGCCATGCTGCGCCAGCACTGGGAGGCCACGCCGTATTTCAAGATCTGGTCCTTGCCGCAGCTCGACCAGGCACGGGCGGGCCTGGACGAGATCGTCGCGAAGGGCCTGACCGAGAGCGGCGTGGATGCCTGGGCGATCCTTCGCGATGCCGCTTCCGCCCAAGGCGAGGTGGCGGCCGATCCCGAGACCGGTGGGCGCAATCGCATCGAGGTCCGCCTGCCCACCACTGCCGAGGCGGTGTGGACAGCCCTCGGCAAGCAAGGAACCATCGACGGAAACGGCGCGCTTACACTCAAAGAGATGACCGTGACGCGCAGCGGTGACACTCTGCGCTTTGCCACTGGTGAAGCCCCACGTGCCGTGGCGCCGCTGGCCAAAGTCGCGCCCTGGGCGGATTATTCCTCACACTTTGACCTGAAGGCCATGCGCGTTCAGCAGGGTCAGGCCACCTACGATGCGGTACTTCGCATCCTGCGGTTGAGCGAGCTCACCATGGCGGTCGGCCTGGGTTCTGACGGCATCCGTGATCAGGTCGACCTGGGCCAGGCCGCGCTGCCGGTGCAGGCCCTGGACCCGGCCCTGCTCACCCTGGTCCCGGCCAAGGCCTTGCTGGTCGCGGCCGTGGGCATCGATGGGAAGGCGCTCCAAAAAACCGTCGCCGAGCTGGCCAAGGCCATCCCCGAGATGGCTGCGTCCATCGCCGACGGCGACCAAGCCCTGGTCGCCCAGGGCCTGCCTACGACGGCTGAGCTGTTGGTCGGATTGAACGGCACCATGCTGCTGATGGTAACGCCGGGGATCCCCTTCCCGACCGTGACTATCGCGCTGCCGCGCTCGCCCAGCAGCGATGCGCTGGTCACTGCCGTGGCCACGCAGTTGGGCACCGACCTGTCCACCGCCAGCGACGCCGCTGTGCCCATGCCGCTGCCGCCGGAACTCTCCATGCCCATCATGCCCGCAGTGCGCCAGGGCACGACCCACTGGATAGTATCCACGGATGCGCTGCTGCCGGATCAGATGGGGGCAGGCACGGCCGGTGGTTTCGATCTCAAGACCACGCTGGCTGAGGCCGGAGCTGCGCCGGTGGCCGGCCTGTATATCATGGACCTGCAAGGTATAGCCAAGCTGATCAGTGCCTACCTGCCCCTGGCCATGCAGGACAAGCGTCAGCCGCCGGAGCAGAAGCAGATGCTGATGGCGATGCAAAAAGGCTTGGCCGCCGCCGGGCCCTTGTTGCCCGCGAGTCGCACCCTGCTGCTCACCGGCGCACGCACCCGCATCATCGGCCACAACGGCAGCATGAGCGTCATCCCATTCGCCGCCGGAATGTCGCTGCCGGCGATCACGCAGGTGCGGGAGCAGGCGCGGCGGCAGGCCAGCGGGAATAATCAAAAGCAACTGCTGCTGGCGGCGGTGACCTACTGCAATGAACAGGACGGGGTGTGGCCACATTCGTTCGACGAGCTCATCGAATACCACGCTTGGGAACTGACCAAGAAGGTCCTCATCTCGCCCCTCGATCCCACCAACCCCGCCCCCTACCTTTACGTCCGGCCCGTGCCCAATGCTACCGCGATGCAGCCGGTGATCGTCGAGGATCCGGCCACCAGCAAGGGCAAGGGCTCCATGGTGACCTTCGCCGATGGTCATTTCCGATGGTTCGCCAAGGCGGCCGCCGTTCGCATCTGGACCGAGGCCCAGCGCTTGGCGGCCCTGCCGGAGGCGGCTGAGGCCGGCATCGCGCCGGACGACTGGGCGGCGGTGGCGGATCTGCTGAAGTAGGGCTCGCGGACAACTGACAAAGCGGGCCTGGAGGCCCGCGGTCCCAGGGGGGACAGCCGTCCGGCCTTATGCTGTCCTTCTCAGGTCTCACACGATAGGGGTAGGGACGTCAGGTCAGCCCTGACGCCCCTCCCTCCGAACCGTACGGGCGGTTTTCCCGCATACGGCTCTCCGGTCGGTGGTCCCACGATGGGCGTTGATGAATCCGGTTTGGGCCTGTTCCAGTGAGAACAGGCCCAGACCGTCGAAGTAGGAGTTGGGCCATCGCTGGTGGGCGATGCCGTTTCCCCAGCAGCTCATGCCGTTGGCCTTGCACAGTTGACTGCGCAGGCGCCGTCGGATGAAACTGTCCAGGTCGTGGTGGATGTTGCGGATGGCGCTGCGGAAATAGCCGAACCAGCCTCGCGTGATGCGGTTCAGCTTGGCCACCGTTGCCGCCATGCCATGCGCCATCTTGCGTGGTGTCTGCCTGCGAATCGATTCGGTCACCTTGGCCAGGGTCTTGGGCCGGACCAGGCGCAGGATGCGGTCGCCGCCGGTCTTGTCTCGGTGCCGCTGGAGGCGGAAGCCGAGGAAGTCGACGTAGGCGCGGTCCTGGCTGAGGTCCACGATGCGGGTCTTGGTCGGGTGGAGGGTCAGGCCGGCTTGCGCCGTCCAGGCCCGCACTTCTTCCAGTACTCGTTCCGCTTCGGCTTGGCTCTGGCAGCAGATCACGAAGTCGTCCGCGTAGCGCTCCATCGAGTGACCGGTCTGGGCCATGAGATGGTCCAGGTCGTTCAGGTAGATGTTCGCCAACAGCGGGCTGATTGAGCCTCCCTGGGGCGTGCCGGCATCAGGCTCGCTCAGGGTCTCACCGTTCCATATCCCGGCCTTCAGGAAGCCGTCGATCAGGCCGAGCATCCGTCGATCCGCCACCTTCCGGCGTACCGCAGACAGCAGCCACGCATGTGGGATGCTGTCGAAGTACCCCTTCAGGTCCGCATCCACCACCCAGACCTTGCCGGCCGTGAGGTGGTCCAGCACTGCCGACAAGGCTCCGTGGGCGCTGCGCCCGGGGCGGAAGCCATGGCTGTGCTCGCTGAACGTCTGCTCGAAGATCGGCTCAAGCGTCATGACCATGGCAGTCTGCACCACCCGGTCACGAACCGTTGGGATACCCAACGGGCGACGCTCATCCGTCCCAGGCTTGGGAATCCACGTGCGGCGCACTGCCTGCGGACGGTAGGAACCCGTACGCAAGGCCGTGAGCAGTCGCGCGATCTCCTCCTCCAGGCGCTTCCCGAAATGCTCTACCGTTATCCCATCCACGCCCGCCGCGCCATCATTGCGCGCCACCCGGGCGAAAGCCGAACGCAGGACCGTCGCGGTCATCATCTTGTCGTTCAGACTATACCACACCCCTCCTTCTGGTCCTCCACGATGGAGGCACGACAACATGCGCTCCGTCCACACGCTGCGTTCCACCCACCCGTACGGGTCGGCTTCTCCTGCTGGCCTATCCAACATGGGAATCTTGGCAGGGTTCTCACGCGCATCATGCGGCATCGGCGCATCCACCTTCCTGGTGCCCTTTGCTCCAACGGCTTTCACCGCCTTCATCACTACTATGGCACCTCTGATCCCTGCATGACCCGGTTGCCCGGGCACTGATCCATGCAGGTGTCCCCAGTCCACGCACCACACCGTCCAAACGTCCCGTCGTCAACCACGCCACGGACCTCACGCACCGCCTCATCGGCAACTCATCGCAGTGCATGCTGTCCCCTGCTGCCAAGGGTTGGCTTCGCCTCCGATCGCTGGCTCGCCGATCCGTCACGCCGAATCACGTTCGTTCTCCTACGGGCCGCCCGTTCTCCTCCCCCTGCTCTCCACCCCGCTTCGCAGCGACGCAGTTGGGCTCGGATTCCAGGCCGGATTGCCATCTGCCTGGGCAGGGACTCACACCCTGCTGATATGGTGCGCTGTTGGGCGCACGATCGCCGGCGTCCCGCCGGCTCGAATCCTCACTCAGAGCACCAAGCCGGCGAGACGCCGGCGATCCCGGGCGCGCACCGCGCCGGCGATTCAGCACGGCGCTGCTCAGGTCCTTCGTTGACCGTCGACCCTCGACTGGCGACCATGAAACCATGGTCGCCACCCTGATCCTTGGCCCTAACCAGAGCGGCAAGTCCTTTGCCTTATGGCGGCGCCTGCGCAGCGAAGCGCCAGGGCAGGCGTGGTTGGTGCGGCCTCAGCCGGGCTTGCCGCGGGAACTGGTGCGTCAGGCCTATGCGTGGGGCGGCGCCGGGCTGCTGCCGCCGGTGGTGGGCTGGGGTGAGTTGCTGGAGCGTCTGGCGGTGGCCAGTGGCGAAACCCGTCGGTTGTTGTCGACGGCCCAAGCGGCGCATTTGCTGCGGCCCTGGCTGGCCACCCGCCTGCGCGGCACGCGACGCGAGCCTTTGGCCGGTTTCCGCGCCACCGCCCGTGAGGTTGCCGAGCTGGTACTGCGTCTGGACGATCACCGCGTTGCTGATCAGGATTTAGCTTTGGCCGGGCGGCCGCCGGCGCCGGCGTGGTTAAAAGGTTCGTGCGACTTCCTGGCCGAGGCCCGGGCCTGGTTGGCCCAGGCGGCGGGTCGGCATGGGCTGATCACGGCCGGGGCGCGGGCGATGGCAATCATCGCCGCGGGTCCGGCCTTGCCGGTGTCGGCCCTCTACCTGGATGATTTTCTAGCGGTGACCACGGCCGAGCTGGCGGTGCTGGCTCGGCTGGCGCAGGACCGGCAGGTGGTATGCGCGGCGGTGGCGGATGCGCGCCTGGGTCCGGGTGGCCTCGCTGATCGGCTGCTGGGAGCCATGCCCGACGCGACGGTGGAGCGGCTGGTCGGCATCCATCCGCAGGCCGAAGCGCAGGCGGCGCAACGGCAGGTGCTGACCGCGGTGCTGGATGAATCGCATGAGCCGGGACCGGGCCTGAGCGCCTACCATTACCTGGACCATCATCATGCCGGCCGGGCCTTGGCGGCCTGGCTGCGGCAGCAACAGGTGGCCCCCGGTGAGCTGACGGTGTACGTGCGGGTTGCGGACGGTGCGGCCCTGGCTCTGGCGGATGCCTTGATCGCGGCCGGCGTGCCGGCCTGGGGCGATTTTCAAGTGCCGTTGGCGGGCACGGCGGTGGGCGGGCTGGTGCTGGCCCTGGCGGCTTGGTCCCGGCAGGACACCTGGGAGTGCTTCCTGCAGGTCGCTGGACGTTTGCCCCTGGTGACTGGCGATGCGCCGCCGCCGGTGGCGGTGGCAGAGCTGCTGGGGCCATGGGGCGGGCTGACGCCAGAGGAAGCCTTGAAGCAGCTTGCGGCTTGCGGCGCGCGGGATGGGCAGGACGGCGTGGCCTGGGGCGGGCGCGAGGCGGATTTGGCCGCGACAGTGAGTTGGCTGCGTGCGCGCTGGCAGCGCTTGCAGTCCACCGGCACCTGGCGCGATCGTTTCAGCCATTTGTTGGAGACCCTGGATCTGGGCGCGGGCAGCGTCGCCGTGCTGGGCGACTTGGAGCGCCTGTCTGCTTTGGGCGCGGTGGATCCGGCAGATCTTGATGACCTGTTGGCGGCAGCGCGAGTGACGGTGACGCGCCGTTGCGCCGGTGGCGAGGGGGCCGGCGTTCACCTTGCTGATGCGGTGCGGGGACGGACCTGGCCGCGTCCGGTGGTGGCTCTGCATGGTCTTGAGCACGGCGTATGGCCGCGCTTGCCGGCGCCGGGTTCTTTTTTGACCGGGGACGAGCGCGCGACCCTGGCCGGCGCCTTGGGCAAGGATTTGGACGATGGCGCGGGGCGGATGGCGGGCGAGCTTGGCACCTTGCTGGCCGTGATCGCCCGGGCGACGGCGACGGTGCTGATCGGCATCCCGGGCGGCGAGCGGGCCCCAGCCGGATGGCTGGGCCAGTTGGCCGCGCAGATGGGACTGAATCTTGAGCATGAGCGCGAGCACCTGGCGGCCGAGGCCGTGCCAGGTGCACCGCTGGGTCCCCAGGACAGCCAGGGGGCGCATGAGATCGCCCTGTGGACCAGCCCGGCGTCGCCGGCCCTGCGCCCCGGTCGTTTCCGCTTTCCGGCCATGCCCGCGGACCAGTTGGGTTTGAAACCGTCGGCCTTGAACGGTCTGCGCCGGAACGGCTTTGCCTGGTGGTGCGAGCGCCTCGATCTGAGTCAGCCGCTGGACGATCTGGCGCGACGCGAGGATGGTATCCAGGTACATGCCTTGCTGGCGCACCTGCACCAGCATCCGCCCCAGGACTGGGTGGCGGTGATTGAACGACAGCTGCCTGGCTGGTTGGCCCAGGGCCGCGATCATCTGGAACGGGCCCAGCGCCAGCGTCTGGCGCCGCGCCTGCTGCGCACCGTTGCCACCGAAGCCGAACAAGCCATTGCCGCCGGAGTAACTACGTGCAGTGCGGAACGGCGCGTTCAACTGGCCCTGATGCTGGCGGACGGGACCAGCGTCCCTCTGAAGGGTGCGATCGATCGCGTCGACGAAAGCCCCGCCGGTCAGCGGCTGGTGGATTACAAAAATTCTGGCATCGCCCGCTTCAAGGACCAGGTGCAGGAGCAGGACGAAGGGCAGCTGCTGGCCTATCGCCGTGGCCTGAGGGAGGAGACGGGACAGTCCGTGATTGCGGCGGCCTACCTGGCCCTGGGCGAGAACGCGCGGGCCGGCTATGGCGCGGTCAGCACAGCTAGCGGGAAGAGGACGGTCGGCCTGGACGCGGCTGCCACCGCTGCGGCCGAGGATGGGCTGCGCCAGACGATCGCCGCCCTGGCCGCAGGCGACGTGGCCGGCGATCCGGGTGATCAGCGCTGGTCAACGCTGCTGCGCGCCGAGGAGCTGGCGGGCGAGGACGAACCTGACGGCGACGCGGCGGACGAGCCATGAGCACACCCTGGTCCCGCTTCACGCCTGAACAAGCCCGAGCGGCCCTGTTGGTCGACCGGCCGATGCTGGCAGCGGCCGGGGCGGGCGCGGGCAAGACGGCGGTGTTGGCGGTGCGCTATGTCGCCGCCTTGCTGGACCGCGATGAGCGGGATGCCTTGCTGCTGCCCGAGCGCATCCTCGCCCTTGCTTTTACGCGCGAAGCGGCGGTGAATCTGCGCACGCGCATCGACCGTACTCTGCGCGCCGTGCTGCAAGCCGGGGCCTTCCCCCGTCCCGGCCAGGGCGGCGACGGCGTGGTCGACGTACCCTTAAGCGCCAGCGAAGCCGAGCACCTGCGCCGTGCGGCCAGCGACCTGCCGGCTGCGCCCATCACTACGGTGGACGGCTGGTGCCTGCGCCTGGTGACTGAATTCGCCGCGTTGTTGAACCGCGATCCGGACCTGGGCCCGCCCGAGTCGCTGGCCTGGCAGCAAGTCACCGATCGGGCCTGGCGCAGCCTGCGCGCCCGGCTGATCGCTGAACAGGATCCCGCCGCCGCGCTGCTGGTGCAGGCCTTTGGTGAGCAGGTTCTGCGTCAGCGCTTGGCCGCTTTGGTGAACCAGGTGGGGGCGATGCCCACGCCTTGTCTGTTGCCGCTTGGTGGCGAGGCCGTGGCCTTGTTGCGAGCGAGGCGGGCCAACGAGGTGGAGGCTCTGGCCGAAGATATCGCCCTGGCGCAAAGCATCGGTGCCGGCGGCAAGGGCGGCGCCGCCATCGCCGCGTTGTCCGTGACGCCACCTGCGGACGACGCAGGTTTCGTAGCCTGGTGCACGGCGCTTGAAGGGCTTTCTGGGAACACCGCAGTGGCGCTGAAGGATGCGGTCAAGCGCTTGCAGGATCTGGTCGACGCGCCCGCGGTGCGTTCGGCAGCAGGTGATCGTCCCGATAAGCCGAAGCGCCGCTCTCGTGGCAGTCTCGCCAGCCTGGCCGGCTATGATGCGGGCGTAGAGGCGGACTTGTTGGCCCGCGCCACGGCCACCGCCGCGCTGGCGCTGCGCCTGCGGCAACATCAGGAGGAGGCGGCCACCCAGGCCGGTCTGGCCGGCTTCGCCAGCGTCAGCGCCCAGGCCCTGCGCCTCTTCGATGATGCGGCGGCACGCACGCGCCTGCATCGACGGTACCGCCACATCCTGCTGGACGAGGCCCAGGACCTCAACCGGCTGCAAGGGCGGCTGATCGAGCGCCTGCACGAGGGCGCCGCGGCCAGCGGGTCGGCCCGGATCTTCACCGTGGGGGATGCGCGTCAGTCGATCTTTGGCTTCCGTCATGCCGATCCCGCGATCTTTGCCGATTGGCGCACCCGGCTGGGCCACGTGGCCGAACTGGCCGAGAATTTCCGCACCCACCCGGCGCTGGTGGTGCGGGTGCGGGACATTTTTGGTCAAGAGAGCCTGCGCCGCAACTTCGACGTCGCGGCGATCCGCCCAGGCCGCGACGCGGGCACCGTGCCCGGTGGCGGCGCCCTGCACTTGCACCGTGTGGTGATGCCGCCTGCGGACGACGGCAAACCACTGCGCGCCGGCAGCATCCTGGGCAGCCAGGCCATGGCCCGTCAGGTGGCGGCCCTGGTGGCTGGCCACATCGCCGACGGCATCCCGGCTGAGGGTCAGGCCATCCTGCTGCGCCAACGCAGTCGCATGGCCATCTACGCCCAAGCTCTGGAGGACGCCGGCATCCCCTATGATGCGGGTTTCCGCACCGGTTTTCTGGACAGCCAAGAGGTTCACGACTGCGAGGCCCTGCTGCGTTTGGCGGTGAATCCCCAGGATCGCCGCGCGCTGGCGGTCGCCTTGGCAGGACCCTGGGGCCTTGGCGATCCCCAGGACCGACGCCTGTGGGCACGGTTGCTGGACGGTGATGCGCAGCAGGCCTGGCAACATCCAGCGGTAGCCACGCTGGCCACCGTGCGCACCAGTGTGGCCGCGTTGGTCCAGCATCAGGGCGTAGCCGCCGCAATCCGTCACCTCATCGCCGATCCATGCCTGGCCGCTTCCTGGGCGACGCTGCCCTTGGCGCGCCAGCGCTTGGCCAATCTGGTGCGACTAGCCCAAGAGGAGGACCGCGCGGGCACGGCGCTGGATGTGGTCGCCTTTCTGCAACGCCTGACCCTGCGCCGGGACCTGGACGTGGACGAAGCCCGGGCCAGCGGCTCGGCCTTGGGCAGCCGGGGCGTGCGGCTGCTCACCGTTCATGCGTCCAAAGGTCTGGAATGGCCAGTGGTCTTCCTGCCGGAACTTGACCAGGGTTTCAGCCTGCGCGACCTCTCCGGTACGGTGCTGGCCCAGGTCGAGGGCGAGTCCCTGGCCCTGGCCTGCCGACCGGGCAGCGCAGACCCCGAGGGCGTGGTCGGCATCCGCGCTGGTTTGCTGGCGGAGGCGATGGCCAAGCGTCTGCTCGCCGAAGAGGCGCGACTGTTCTATGTCAGTTGCACCCGTGCCCGCGAGATCATGCACGGCCTGATCGCCGGCGAGGTGCCAATCGGACCACTGGCGGATGACAGCGTCACCTGTCCCGCCGGCTGGCTCGCGGCGGAGCCATGGCAGGACGTCGAGGCGGATATCACCCCTGGTCCAGTTGGAGCCGATGTCGGCGGCGTCACGTCGGGCGCTGCGCAAGGCGCCCGAGACCTGCCCGCGGTCACCGCTCGCGCGGTCGCAATCGTCCGTCCAGTCACCGAACTGCTTTCTGGCCCACCAGAACCGGTCACCGCCGGCGGCCGCGCCGATGATCTCAATCGGCAACTGGGCATCACCCTGCACGAAGCCCTGGCCGCCCATGGACCGGGCATGTCCAACGCCGCCGCCACCGCGGCCCTGGCGCCGTATGCCGCCCAGCTGCCGCCACCGCGGCGCGACCGCCTACTACGCAGCCTGACTTCGCTTGACCTGGTGCCCGGCTATTGGGACGCCCGGGTGCGCCTGATCGAGCAGCCCATGGTTGGCGAACTGATTCCCGGCGATGGCAGCCGCCTGGTCGAGGGCATCGCCGACCTGCTGCTGGCCCGGGCCGACGGCTGGCACCTCTACGACTTCAAAAGCGGTCAGGCCGCTACTCGTGCAGAAAGCCGCCAGCAGCTCCAGGCCTATGCGTGGCTGCTACGCCCGCACCTGGATGCTCCACTGGTCGGCCTGTGGCTGGTGGATCTGGAAACGGGCACGCACCACGCGGTACCCGCCGACGATCTGTCCATCGCTGCACATCTGGCCAAAGCCTGGGACCAATCATCGTCGACCCCGCGACCCCGCGACCCCGCGACCCCGTGACGGCTGTCCCCAAGCTCTCCCGCCCCACCACCGATCTCGCCCGACTCATCGCGATGCTGATGGTCTGCGCCATCCATGCGACCGCGGTGGCCATGCATCATCTCGCCGCCGGCCCGGTAGAGGCTGAGGATGCCATCGCCGTGGTGCTGAATGAGGTCGGCCGCTTCTGTGTGCCGCTGTTCGTGGTACTGTCGGGCTATGGCCTGGCCGCCAGCCATCTGGCGCGCACGCCCAAACCAGGCTGGGAATGGTCCTTCGCCCAGGGCCGACTGCTGGCCATCGTGTTGCCCTATGTGGTATGGAGCGTGGCCATCGACCTGATCCTGGGCCGGCGCGAGCCTGCGGTCATCGCCTGGCACCTGATTACTGGCGGCGCGGACTATCACCTCTACTTCGTGCCCATCCTGCTCCAATGCTACCTGGCCTTCCCGCTCTTGGTGCGTGGCCTCAACGGCTACCTGGTGGCGGCGCTCATGCTGGTGCAGATCGCCTTCGCCGCGCCTGCCCATCACGCCTGGCCGTGGGTCGGGCTGACCTGTCATAAATTGGCATCCAACGCCGCGCCCCTGTGGCTGGGCTGGTTCGCGGTCGGCATGTGGCTGGCGGGACTGGCCAAAGCCAGCGGCCCAGCAGAGCCACGCCCTGGGTCGGCTGTCCCCTGGACCGCGGACCTGCAGGTCCGCTTGCTGTCGTTCTCCGCCGTCATCCTAGCCGCTGCTATCGTCACCACCGAGTTCCTCTGGCACATGCAGGCCCCCGGTCAGGACCCCGGCTGGTACGACCACTTCAACCGCTGGACGGTGCTGCTGTACACCAGTGCGGTGCTTTGGGCCCTGTGGACCTGGAACGGGACCATCGCGTTTTGGGCTGCTCCCGAAGCGCGGGCCAAGGCCATCGCCCTCCTTGGCCTGCTCAGCTTCCCGGTCTATCTTGGCCACACCCTGCTGCTGCGCGCCTTGAACCAGACAGTACTCAGCAACCACCCGCTGCTGCTGACCCTGGTGCTGGTCCTGGTGGCCACTGGCGTGGCTTGGGTGGTGCACCGCGCCGTGCGTCCATCCTGGCTGCGCGTGGCGATTGGTCTAGGGCGCTGAGGCACGCGTGGTCTCCAACTGTCCGGGGGCATCTTTCGGAATGTACCGGCCAGTTGCAGTGCTGTAGTACGCTCAACTGTCAGTGCACCTGCGCCGCGAACGCACGCCGGACGCTGAATCACCTCAGCCGTGCGGCCACCTCGTCGACCGTGCAGGCCGGGGCCAGGCACGCGCTGCCGGTACAGACCAGCACCAGGTCCCCACTCAAGTCCTGCCGGCCGGCCAGGGCTGGCCAGTCACGGCCGCGGCAGGTATCGAGGGGGATGATCGGCACCGCTGGATCCGGATGGCGGCGTGCCGCTGCCAGCAAGGTCGAGCCGACCACCACTGCGGTGCGCGGTTCATCCCGCGCCTGACGCCAAGCGGCCAGCAGGGTGGCACTGGCGGTGGGGGCGCGGCGGCACGCGGACGCGCCATCGGCAATGATGCCCTCGGCCACTTCGCGCCAACGGGCGGCGCCAGTGATGGCATGCAAGCGCATGGCGGCCACCGCCAAGCTGTTTTGTCCGGCGGGCCAGGCATTGTCGAGCTGCTCGCGGCTGCGCCGCACCAGATCGGCGCGGCCGGCAGGGGTGGTAAAGAAACCGCCGTCGTCGCTGCGCAGTTGGGCCACGGCCTCGTCAATAATGGCGGCGGCCCGGTCCACCAAGGTGGGATCACCGAGCAGATCAAAGGCCGCCATCAGACCAGCGGCCAAGAAGCCGTAGTCGGTGATGTAGGCGGGCCGATAGGCTAGGCGCAGCAGGCCCGTGGCGGTGTGCCGCGCCACCATGGCGTCGGCCAATTCGCGGGTGGCGGCGATGAAGCGGGGCTCGCCGGTGGCGCGGCCCAGCCAGGCAAAGCCCTCCAGGGCCAGGCCGTTCTGATCGGTCAGCACCTTGTCGTCCCGTCCGGGCCGCGGGCGGGCGTCGCGCACTGCGCGCAGGCGCGGTAGAAAAGCTTCCCAGCGGGCGCGGTGGGCCTGCCCTGCTACGCCGGCCGGGATGCCGGCAGCACGCGGCTGAGGGACGTGGTGCGTCACGGGCTCATCGTGCCCTGAGCGGCCGATCTCGCGCTGACCAGGATGAAGGTCCCACTCCGCTGCCAGACGTGCGCCTTCCGCCGCGCCCAGCACTGCCGCGAGCTGCTCGGGACTCCAGGCATAGAACGAACCCTCGCCACCCGGATCGTCCGCATCCTCGGCGGCGGCGTAGCCGGCGAAGACCCCGTCGATAGTGATGCGCTCATCCCGCAGCAGGTAGTCCCCGATATTCACCGCCGTCTGCAGGAAATCGGCCCGCCCCAGGCGCAACGCGGCGCGGGCATAGGCGCCCATCAGCTGGGCATTGTCGTAGAGCATCTTCTCGAAATGGGGCACGCGCCATTCCCGGTCGACGCTGTAGCGGTGGAAACCCCCGCCGACCCGATCATGAATGCCGGCATCCTGCATCGCTTCCAACACGGCCTCGGCCTGGGTGGTCCGGCCCAGATCCAGCAACAGTGGGATCAGTTGTGAGGAGGGGAATTTTGGCGCGCGATCGGGATTCCAGGCCCATGCAGGATGCTCGGCATCGAAGGTGCGCTCCAGCTGTTGATCAAGGAGTGCCAGGATGCCGTCGTCAAGACTGCCCGGTGTCGGCGCCGGTGGTTGCAGATGCGCGGTCAACTCAGCACAGGCCGCATCCAGTCGCGGACGGTCGGTGCGCCAGACCTGGTCCAAATGGGTCAGCAGCCGCTGCCAGCTGGGCCGCGGCACGTAGGTGCAAGCATGGAAGGGCCGGCCGGTGTGATCGGTGAAAGCGTTCAGCGGCCAGCCGCCATGCCCGGTCAGCAACTGCACCGCATCCATATAGATGTCGTCGACCTCGGGATGCTCCTCCCGGTCGACCTTGATGCAGACCAGCGTGCGGTTCATCAGCTCAGCCGTGGCCGCATCCTCAAAGCACTCGTGGGCCATGACGTGGCACCAGTGGCAGGTGCTGTAGCCAATCGACACCAGCACCGGTACGCCCCGTCGCCGCGCCTCCGCAAAGGCCTCCTCACCCCACGGCTGCCAAGCGACAGGATTCTCGGCGTGCTGAAGAAGGTACGGACTGGAAGAGGCAGCGAGGGCATTGGCCATGCCCCGCAGCCTGCACCTCCGCCGGGAGAGGCGAGTGGGAGAATCGCTGGGAGAGGCCCTGGGAGAGGTGAGCTCCAGCTCGCCTCGTGGCAATCCTCGTTGTGCATTTCTCTCGCCAATTTCCCGCACCCAGGCCAAGAAGCTCGCCTCTCCCGTCAATGGCAATCCCCTCACCCCACCACAGATCGCCTACGCCAAAGTGCTGCTTCTGCAGATCGATGTCCCCATCGCCGAAGTCGGCCGCCAGGTGGGCATCGCCGACCAGTACTACTTTTCGCGTCGCTTCCGCCGCAAGACGGGCCTGAGCCTGTGGGAGTTCAGACGCCGCACCCTGGGCCTGGATGAGGCCTCGCGTATTAAAGAATGAAGATACCAAGCAGGCCAACTGGGATGGAGAGCCGTCTAGCATTGACCCTCAAGCCTGTCCAGCCACGGTGAGCCGCACCAAGGAACTCCCATGTTTGATCGCCGGACCTTCTTCATTCGTGAACATGTCGGCATCATGAAGTTGAAGGACGCTTACGACATTCTTGATCCGGAGTCCCATGAGGTCCTCGGCGTCGCGCAGGAAACCACGCCGGGCTGGGTGCTGGCCTTGCGGCTGCTGCTGAACAAGGGGATGCTGCCGATATCAGTGACGATCTGCGCTGCTGACAGCGACCAACCGCAACTGACCTTGAGCCGTGGCTTCACCTTTCTGCGGTCCAAGGTGTGGATCATGAACGCCAACGGTGAGCGCCTCGGATATTTCAAATCAAAGCTGTTCTCGTTCGGCGGGGGCTTCCACGTCTTTGACATGAAAGACGCGAAGGTTGCTGAGATCAAGGGCGACTGGAAGGGATGGAACTTCCGTTTCCTGAGTGCCGATGGCAAGGAACTCGGCTTGGTTACCAAGAAGTGGGCGGGCATCGGCAAGGAGTTGTTCACCTCGGCCGACAATTACCTGATCTCGATCAATGATCTTGGCAGCGCCCAGTCTGCCTACGGGGCCCTCTTGCTGGCGGCTGGCATCGCCATCGACACGGTCTTCAAAGAACGCGGGTGATACCGCTGCATTTTCAGCGGTGATGGCAAGGCCACGGTTACGGCTAGCACTAGTTCGCCTGGCGGCACGAACGTTCGCACTGTTCACCCGCTTAGACGTGCCCCTATCACCGCGGCAATCCGCTCCGGCGCCACGCCGCTGGCCGCCGGTTTTCCGTCCTGCACCACCGCCAGCAATCCAGTGAACGCGTCACCTTGGCCACCAGGACCGGCGGTCCAGGTGACCGGGAGTGGTTCTTCGGCCTGCAAGGCGGCCGCGCAGGCGGACAGATCCGGCCAGGGCACGGGGGGCAGGTCGATGGTGCGGGCCCAGCTGTGGCGCGGTGCCTCCAGCACGGCCACAGTGCCGGCGGCGGTCTCCTCCATCATCAACTGAAGCCGATGAGGCGGGATGGCCCCGGTCAGCGCCCACACTGGCAGATCGTCGGGCTGATGGACATCCAGAAAGCGGTCCCAGGGATGGCCACGCTGGCGTCGCCAACGCACCACGGCGAGCGCACCAGCCTGGGTGATGGCGATGTGGCCGGCGGCCACGGCTTCACGGGCCGCCAGGACCTGGCCGACCTCGGCATCGCGCTCGGGATCGGATGACGCCGCCTCAATCAGCAGTTGGTCGGCGTTGGCCACCAGCGCATCCAGGCCGGCCTGTTCCGCGCCGGCGTAGTGGCGCAGATGTTGATGCAGGCGTAGACGCAGGCGGAAGCCCGCTTCGCTGGTCCAGGCCTGGAAATCTGCACTGGTGGCGGCGGCGATGAGTAGCTTGCCATGCTCTCGGCCCAGCTCTGGCCGCACCGCCACCAGGGCCGAGAGCAAGCCATCGCCGTCCACGTGGCCAACCACCACCTGATCGTAGGGTTCAAGCCAGTCGCTGGAGGACTGCGCGGCCAGCACCAGCATGCCGGTGCTGGTGTCCGCCAGTAGCGGCTCGGGGGTTAGCTCTGCATCGCGCCAATGGCTGTAGACCATCGCGGCGGCTGGCACCGGCCCATCCACGGCTAGGCTGCGGGGCGGGGCGCTGGCGCCCGGGGGGATGAAGAGCAGGGGCGTGGTCATGGCGATCGCCTGATCATGCCATCGGCGCGCTGGGCAGCGCCACCCGCCGGGGCATTCACCCAGGCCGCCACCGCACCGGGCCCGCACCGCACCAGCCGGCCGCCGTCCAGCAGCCCGATCCCGCGCCAGGGCGGCATGCTGGCATCTGCCATTATCCCATCGCTCACGGCCTGACCAGACAGCGACATGCCGCCAGCACGCAAGCTCTCGGCCTTGCCACGCGCCAGCAGCTGGCGCACATCCTCGCATGAGTCTGGAAAGGCCAGCGCTCGCGGCACCAGATGATAGATGCTGGCATCGCCGGCCCATTGCCGGCGGTCGGCTCGGTTGGTGAAG
>JBBQTJ010000013.1:0-23618 GCA_038213315.1 Planctomycetota bacterium | reverse complement strand
GCCTGATCACTGGGGCGCTGCTCAGCTAGCAGCCAGGAGACCTATGGTTACCCGCCGTCATGACAGCAGACCCCTCAAGCCACAGCGGGTGCAGAAACCTTCGGGACCACAACCGAAGGCCGCCGCCCCGACAGCCATCAGCGGATCCCATCACACTGACAGTGGTCGCCAACGGCACCGCGATACCGGGTCGAACACCGCCGATCGCTCACGACTTCCCAGTCGGACTAACAAGAGGCTGGGGCTGCGGTCCAAGTTCATGCTGGTGATGTCGGTCACCACTGGCGTCGCCCTGATCGCTTTGGGTTTGATCATGTCGGGCCAGTCGAACAAATATCTCTTCAATCAGAAGATGCATGATGGCATCGACTTGACACATATGGTCGCCGAATTGGCGTCCCAATCCGCCCGGCAAATGATCGACCTGGTTGCGATCGATAAGAGCATGGGCACCAACGAGGCTCCCCAGCAGATGGTCCGGCTGCGCAAGCAGTTCGAGGACAGCCTGGCTACGGCAGTACGCACCCGTGGGGTGGTGGGCGGCACAGGCTTCTCGGATGTGCTTGCCGTGCGCATGGATTGTGAGCGCCCCGAGGCTTTGACCAATGCCGGATTCGGTTCTCAGGAAGACTCTAGTGCGAAGGTGAGCACTACGTTGAACAGCATCTTCGTGCCCAAGACCGGGCAGACCCTGGGCTTTGACAAGGACTTGCTGGTCTACAGTGGCATCAAGAGCATTGATGACCGCCCGGTGCGTATCTACCGCTTTAAATTGTCGCTCAACAACATGATGTTCGGCATGGGGTCGGTCGGCAAGCCGGCCAATGTGCGCGTCGACATCGATGCCACCAGTATCGATAATGTGAAAGCCAACCTGACCATGGCCATTGCGGTCGGTGTGCTGCTGGCCTTGGCGGCAGTGATCGGCATTGCCAATTGGCTCGCTATCACCATCACCAAGCCGGTGGACATCCTCATGCGCGATATGCAGGCAGTGTCCCGTGGTAATCTCGACCATCAGACCAAGACCCACAGCACCGACGAGATCGGTGTGCTGGCCAGCGAGTTCAATCGCATGACCGCCAACCTCAAGGTCGCCCAGGTCGCCCTGGTCGAGCAGGAGAAGGCCGAGTACGAGTTGTCCATCGCCCGGGAAGTGCAGCGGCAGTTGCTGCCGGCGGATGCTCCGGTGATCACCGGCTTTGACTGCGCGGCATTCTACCAGGGCGCGAAAGCAGTGTCGGGCGACTACTACGATTTCATCCCCCTGGGCAACGGCCTGTGGGGCTTCATCGTCGCCGACGTGTCGGGCAAAGGCATCCCGGGCTCGATGGTGATGGCCGTCACCCGGACCATCATCCGCCTGATCGCGAACAAGCATCAGGACCATGCCGCCGAAACCTTGAAGGAGACCAACCGGCTGATCGCCAAGCAGATCAAGCGCGGCATGTTCGTGACCTCGTTCTATGCCATCCTGGACGAGCACAGCGGCTCGCTGACGTACGCCTCGGCCGGGCACAACCCCATGGTCATCTTCCGGGGCTCCTCGCGCACCATCGAGTTGGCCAACAGCAAGGGCATCGCCCTGGGCTTCAACGAAGGCCCGATCTTTGACCGCACCATCGAAGAGCATCGCACCGTCCTCAACCAGGGCGACAGCCTGGTGCTGTATACCGATGGCTTTCCGGAGGCCATGAACAGCCGCAACGAAGAGTTCACCGACGAACGCTTCCAGGCCACCATCGCCGCCAGTGGCCACCTGGATGCCCGCACCATGGTCGAACGCCTGATTGCCGCCATCGCCCAGCATCGCGGCGAAGCGGAACAATCCGATGACCTCACCATCATCAGTGTGCGACGGGCCTGACCGCCATGGCGATCATCGAGCGCAGTCTGACGATCTTCAATGATATGACGACCCTGCCGCAGGTGCGCGAGCTGGTCTGTCATGGCGTACGCGACAGCGGCTTCCCCGTGACCTTCGTCAACCGCATGCAGATCGCCGTTGACGAGGCGGTGACCAATATCATCGAGCATGGGTACGAGGAGCGTCCCAAGGGCACCGCGTCGGTGTGGTTGAATCTTCGGGCCAGCCCCGAGGAATTCCGCATCGAGATCCTAGACGAAGGCGAGCATTTCGACCCCAAGGCGCTGGGTGACCTTGATATCCACGCGCACGTTGAAGCCGGCCATCCAGGTGGCCTGGGGGTGTTCCTGATGCGTCGTATCATGGACGTGGTGGATTATCATTGTGAGAAGGGCCAGCGGAATCGCCTGGTCCTGACCAAGCATTCGTCCTGAACCCGGTCTTGGGGCTGACCGCTGGTCATCACCCGGACGCTGCGCCGCCAGGAAACCTCTCGCCGCCCGCGTGGGCCGGGTTGATGCCAGTGCATCCGCAAGATCTCCGATCTGGCCCGCACCCTCAAGGACCCGATCAACCTCTCCATCGGGCAGCCCGATTTCGATGTCGCCCCGCAGGTTGCGCTGGTCACCCAGCATGCCGCACTGGCCTGTCCACAGGTGGATCTGACCGCGCCCATCGCAGCCCATCGCGCCAGGCGCGATCTGATGGTGGGCATTTTGCGGCAGTACTTCACCCTGTCATCGCCCGATGGCGCCTTCTATCTGTGGGCGCAGGCGCCGGTCGGCCTGACCGGCGATCAGTTCGTCGAGCGGGCCATCGCCAACCATGGCCTGATCATCCCCGGTAGCGTGTTCAGCGAGCGGGCCAGCTATTTCCGCATCTGCTACACGGTTCCGGATGAGCGGCTGCGGCAGGGGGCCGAGCTGTTGTGCCGACTGGCCAGCAGCGGTTGACCTGAACGCCCTGCTGCGACCCTAACCCGCCATGCCCACGACCCTGCCTGACCTGTCCGTCGATCCTGTCGCCATCCATGACTTGGCGGAGGAGATCATCGCTGGGCGCACCCAGTGCACTGCGGAGCAGGCCCGGCAACTCATCCGCGTGGCCCCGGGCAGCGCCGCCGCCGAGGCACTGTTTGCCGGCGCTCAGGCGCTGCGCACCGCCCATGTGGGCATCAAGCTCAAGTGCTGCTCGATCATCAATGTGAAGGCCGGCAACTGCTCCGAGAACTGCTCGTATTGCGCCCAGAGCCACGAAAGCACCTTCGACGGTTATGACAAGACCAAGTGGATGGATGGCGAGGACATCGCCGCCGCCACCGGCAGTGCCGCAGGCAATGGTGCGCAGGCCATCAGCCTGGTGGCGGCCTGGAAGGGCGTGAAGGAGGGCAAGCAGCTCGACATGGTGTGCAAGACCATCGAGGATTTCGCCAAGAACAGCCCGATCCGCGCCGACGTGAACCTGGGCATCCTTGAGAGCCAGGTCTGCGCCGATCGCATCGCCCAGGCTGGGGCGAAGGTTTATGGCCACAATCTCGAAACCGCGCCCAGCCACTTCGACAGCATTTGCTCGACCCACTCCTTCGCAGAGCGGATGAAGACCATCCGTTTCATCAAGAATGCCGGCATGGGCCTGTGCTCGGGCGGCATTGTCGGCATGGGCGAGTCGCTGGATCAGCGCGTCGAGTTCATGGAATCGCTGCGCCTGATCGAACCGGACATGATCCCGATCAACTTCCTGAATCCGATCGCCGGCACCGGTCTGGGCCATCTGGCGAAGCTGGACCCCGATGAGGCGCTGATCTCGCTCGCAGTGTTCCGCTGGATGCTGCCTGATCGCAATCTGATGATCGCGGGTGGCAAAGAAGTGGTCTTGGGCGACCGTCTGCACGAGGTCTTCCGCACCGGCATCAATTCGGTCATGGTCGGCAACTACCTGACGACCATGGGCACCAGCCCGACCTATTGGCAGGATTCCGCCGCGAAATATGGCCTGGAATTCTCGACCGCAGCCGCCGAGTCCGAGCGGCCCTCAAGCGGCTGCGGCAAGCCCGGGGGCTGCGGTCGTCGATGATCGGGTGATGGGTTACGGTGGCTGGCCTGCCCGGCATCCACCACCTCCCATGCATCAGTTATCGTCCGAGCTGATACCCCGCCGCCACCGCCAGCAGACACAGTCCCAATGACGCGGTGATGTAGCCCAGGGCGATGGGCAGACGTCCGTCCTGGATCAGCACCAGTGTCTGCACGCTGAATGCACTGAAGGTGGTGAAGCCGCCGAGGACACCGCTGGCGAACAGGGTGCGCTGCCAGGAGCCCTGGCCCCACCAGGCCCACACCAGCCCGATGGCGGCACAACCCAGCACGTTCACCAGCAGCGTGCCCCAAGGGAAGCCTGGCCGGTCCAGCCAACCGGCCAGCAGGTAGCGCACGGCTCCGCCCAGGGCGCTGCCGCCTGCGGCCAGCAGGACGCCGGTCATGGCGTCGCCACCGGGCAGCCCGCGATGTCGCCAAGGAAGGCCGGCCAAGTCGGCAGGGTCTCTAGCCGGCGGCGGGCGGCCGCGCAGGTCACCGGGGTGGCCAGTCCGGTGGTCTCTGCCAGGAAGATGATGTAAGCGGCCACGCCCTTGCCGTAGCGCAGGCGGCCTTCGGGGCTGATGGCATAGAAGCGGGCCCGCTGGGCATAGCCGGCTGCGCCGTGGTCGCCCAGGGCGCGCTTGTCAGCCTTGGCACTAGCGGCCAAGACGAACAGGAAATTGTACTCGAACCAGAACATGTGCTGCGGATTCGGGCGCAGCCCTTCCAGCGCCGCGCGGCAGGTGGTGGGGCCGGCGAAGACCTGTTCATCGCGACCTTCACCTTGCAGGGTATTGGCGATGAACTGCCTGGCCAGCTTGCTTTCGGTGTCGTCGGGGCTGAAGGCGCTGGCCAGGGCCAGGTCGCGGGTAAAGGCCCACCATTCGACGAACAGCTCACGATCGTGAATGTCAGGCGAGCCAGCCAGGGCCACGCCCAATTCATAGGTGTAACGTCCGCTGGTCTTGATTTCCAGCGCGCCACCGGTGATGCGGCCGCAGAGCTGGTAGTTTTCAGCGCTTTTGCCCGAGCCGGAATGGAAGCCGATGGCGACCCCGAACTGCTTGCAGACCTGCCACGCGGCTTGGATGCGCCGTTCCAGCTCGCTGTTGTCGGCGAAAGGGAAGTTCATCTGGAAGCCGAAGGCAGGGGCCACGTACTGCACCGGCAGGTGAAGGTGCTCGCAGAGGGCCAGCATGGTCGCGAGGGTTTCCGGCGTAGTCAGGCCGGGCAGCTCATCAATCGAGAGTTCGCGGAAATAGGCGCGGCCGATCGGCGTCGTGAATGCGGCCGCGCGGGCCGCGGCATATTTGGCATCGCGCCGCTGCATTTTCACCATCGCTGGCCAGACTTGGGCCAGCAGGCGTTCCAGTTGGGCGCTGCCCAGGCGCATGCCGGCCCTGGTCAGGCGCGCCTCGACGGCGGGCAACACGGTCGTGGGGACGTTGCGCTTCACCCACAGGCTGACAGCGGCGGGCTCGACTGGAACCTTGGTTGACGACAGTTCCGGCGTCAGGTCGAAGGTGATGTAAGAGGATAGCAGGCAGCCAGCCACCAAGCGGTCTTCGCGGCGATCATACTTGCCACCCACCGGCTGATGGTCCGCATTGAAGCCCCAGGGGATGTGCAGGCGGTGGAAACCGCTCTTGAGCTTGGACAGCACCGCACCGTGGCTCATGCCTTCCACCGATTGGCCCTGGTGGCCTTCGGGAACGTCGGCGCCGATGAAGGGAAAGTGCACGCTGTCGAGTGTGCCATCCAGCATCGCCTCAACGTCGTAAACCAGTTCCTGCGGGATGGAGTTCTGGTTGGCGGTCAGGGACAGGCGCAGGTGGGCCATGGCCCACTCCACTGCCGGCCAGTGCAGGGTGGTCAGGCGCGCGCCGATGCCCAACGAACTGTGCGCCAGCGTGCCCGTGGCGGTCGGGAAAATGGTGCTGTGTCCGTCATGGGCCTGGATCAGGTTCTTGAGGACGAGCAGGTTGCCCCAGGTGGCGGGGAAAGCATGCCGACGCTGGCCCAGGCTGATGCCATCGGCTAGCACGGCGGCAGCGTCGCCCGCGGTGAGGTTGCTCTCTAGCAGCCAGGCGTGATCGCCGGAGGCGTTCTCGACCAGCCCCCAGGTGCCGGCAGCGGTGCTGAAGCGGGCCGCGTCATGCTGCACCAGCCCATCGCCGGTCAGGACCTGGGCGCGCAGGCTCGGCCAGTCCAGACAGAAATCCGGGCTGATGCAGGGATTGGTCCGCAGGCTCAGGCCAAGGGTCAGGCAGAAATCATTGATGGCGGACATCGCGCGGGCAGTGTCGACATCCGCCTGACGCCGACAAGGCGCGAGCCGTCAGGCAGGTGGCGGTGCGGTGTCCGTCGCCGCTGCTGCCATATCCTGGCGCTTGGCCCGTTTCCAGCGGATGTCCTGCCACAGATTGTAAGCCGCCACGCAGGCCGGCAGGGAGTTGGTCAGAATGCCGATGCTGTCGTTCTTGCCCCAGATGAAGTACGCCGTGACCAGACCGGCGCCCACCAGCGAGATCACCCAGAAGCGGGTCGGCATTTCGCGGGTGTGATAGCGTTTCCGGTACCAGGCCTGCACGAACCAGCGTGAGGCGAAGCACAGCGCGCCAGCAAAGCCAAGGATCTTCCAGCCAGTGATGGTGAGTTGGAACAGTCCCAGGTCGAGGACAAGATTGTCAGTCATTATGGACATGGTCAGCTCTTGGCCGCAGCTACGTGGACCCGCACCCGCTCGGCATCGCCTGAGGCCAGGCTACCCTGGGCATCCAGGTGGGCGACGGCTTCGCTGATGGTCACGATCGGCACTACCGCCACCCCTTCCTGGGCGCGCAGTTCCTCAAGCGCGGTCAGGCTGCCCTGGCCACGTTCCTGCCGGTCGACCGCCACCACGGCGCCCACAACGTTGACGCCGAGCGGACGGAGCTTGGCCAGGGTCTCGCGCATCGCGGTGCCAGCGGTGAGGACATCGTCCACCACCACGACCCGCGTCCCAGTGGTCAAGGGCGCGCCGACGAACTCGCCCCCATCGCCATGGGTCTTGGCCTCTTTGCGATCGTAAGCCCATCCCACCGGCCGGCCGAGCAGGGTTTCATAGGCTTGCGCCGCGGCCAGCGCCAGGGGGATGCCCTTGTACGCGGGTCCGAAGACCACCTGCACGTCGTCACCGAAGTGCCGACGGATGGCGTCGGCATAGGCCCCGCCCAGACGCCCCAGGTCACCACCGCTGCTGAAGCAGCCGGTGTTGATGAAATAGGGGCTCTTGCGTCCGCTCTTCAGGGTGAAATCACCGAAGCGCAGGGCCTGCCGCGCGTGCAGCAGGTCGACGAAGACAAGCTGGGCGGCGGACAGCATGTCACTCTTCGATGATGTCGATCGAGAAGCGGTCGCCTTGGCGGATGGCCAGGATCACGTCCAGGTCGGTCTTGGCTGCGGCGCGGCCGAACACGGTATGCTCGCCATCCAGGTGAGGCGTGGCGACGTGGGTCAGGAAGAACTGGCTGCCACCGGTGTTGCGGCCGGCATGGGCCATGCTCAGGGTGCCCGGGGCGTGGCGCTCGGGATTGGTGGCGCCCAACTCGCATTTGATCTGGTAGCCGGGACCGCCGGTGCCGGGCCGGCCGGTGGCGCCTTCTTTAGTGTGCGGGCAACCGCCCTGGGCCATGAAGTCGGAGAGCACGCGGTGGAAGGCGAGTTTATTGTAGAAGCCCTCCTTCACCAACTTGACGAAGTTCTCGACCGTCTTGGGGGCGGTCTTGGGGAAGAGCGTGACATTGACGTCACCACGGGGGGTGTGGAACACGGCGCGCATGGGGACTCCAGGGTCGAATGGTTGAGGCGGGGGATGCTGGGCAGACGGTCGGCAGGTGCAAGGCGAGGCCGCTGCCCGTGTACGAGACTCTGCCGCACGGGGATAATTATGAAGATCAGGTGAATCATGACAACTGTTCTGGATGTGGCCGACCGTCCTGCCTAGGCTAGGAACCAGCAGTTGAACAGCGGAGAACAACTATGGCCACACAGTCTCGTGGGGTGGGCGGATGCTTGGTGATGATCGTCATCCTGGCGATCGCGGCGGGTCTGATCTGGTCCCGAATCGATGCCCAATCAGTATCCACTGACCAGCAGACGGCAACCGCGGTGCCGCCAGGTGCCCTGGAAATCACCTTTGCCTACGGCAGCGAGAAGCAGGCCTGGGTCGAGGAGTGCACCCGCCGTTGGCTGGCGACCCAGCCGCGCTCGGCCAGTGGCAAACCCCTGCACCTGACCGGCAAACCGATGGGCTCTGGCGAGTGCATGGAGGACGTCGCCGCCGGGCGCATCCAGGCTGATCTGGTCAGTCCGGCCAGCGATGCCTTCATCCGGCTGGGCAATGCCCGCGCGCGCGCCGCCAGCGGCAAGGACGTGGTCGGCCGGTGTGAGAACCTGGTGCTGTCGCCGGTGGTGCTGGCGATGTGGAAGCCGATGGCCGAGGCGCTGGGCTGGCCGGACAAGCCGGTGGGCTGGGCCGAGGTCTTGGCCCTGGTGGGCAACCCCAAGGGTTGGGCGGCGTATGGCCATCCGGAATGGGGCGCGTTCCGCTTCGGCCACACCCATCCCGAGTATTCCAACAGCGGGCTGCTCAGCGTGGTGGCGACGTGTTATGCGGCCGCCGGGAAGACCACGGATCTGCGTCTGACAGACCTTGATCTGCCCGAGACCGGGGCCTTTCTAGGCGGCATCGAACGGGGCGTGGTGCACTACGGGCAAAGCACCGGCTTCTTTGCTAAGAAGCTGTTGTCCGGCGGCCCCGGCTACCTGAGCGCGGCGGTGTTGTACGAGAGCTCGGTGGTGGCCGCGGCCGGCACCGCTGACCTGCCCTTCCCGGTGGTCGCGATCTATCCCAAGGAAGGCACCTTCTGGAGCGATCATCCGGTCGGCGTGGTGGAGCGCGACTGGGTCACGCCGGAGCGTCGCGCGGCGGCTCAGGATTTTATCCGCTTCCTCCTCGCTCCGGCCCAGCAGCAGCTTGCCTTGCAGCTCGGCTTCCGTCCGGCGGATCCTACGATCGCGCTGGGTGCGCCTATCGATAGGGCCCATGGGGTGGATCCGAAACAGCCGTCCACGGTGCTGGCGACACCCGAGACTGACGTGCTCGACGGCTGCCTGCGCCTGTGGCGCAAGCACAAGAAAACCGCTGATGTGGTGTTGGTGTTCGACCGCAGTGGCAGCATGCAGGAAGACGGCAAGATCACCTCGGCCAGGGCCGGAGCCGCGCAGTTCGTGGCCATGCTGGGTGACGAGGACCGGCTATCGCTGCTGCCATTCAACAATCAGCTCACCTGGCTGAGCAAGGACGCCCCGCTGAGCCAGCAGCGCGCGCCGCTCTCAAGCCAGATCCAGGGTTTGTTTCCCCAGGGCGGCACCGCCCTCTACGATGCAGTGGCGGCAGCCCATGCGCATCTGCTGCCCAAGTCCGATGGCGGCAGCATCACCGCAGTGGTGGTGTTGACCGACGGCGAGGACACCAACAGCACGCTGATCCTGTCCGACCTGCTGGCCAAGATCCGCGGCGGTCCTGAAGGTTCACCCCTGCGTGTGTTCACCATCGCCTACGGCAAGGGAGCCAATGGTGAGGTGCTCAAGCGCATCGCTGAAGCCTCCCAAGGCACCAGCTATAGTGGCACGCCACAAAACGTGGTGGCCATTTTCCGTGAAATCTCCACCTTTTTCTGATCCTACGACGGTCTCCCCATGCTTGACAATGGCCCGCAGCCGACCCTGCTCGGAAAATTCCTCCTCTTCATGATGATTGCCGGCTGCGTGCTGGGCGGCGCGTGGTGGATCATGCAGAGCAAGGGCATGGGTTCATCGTCCGCCGGAACGGGGCCAGCGAACGCGCCGGCGCCTGGCTCGACAATTAGCATCGGCGTCGCCTATGGCACCGAGAAGCGGAAGTGGCTTGAGTGGGCCGTAGAGGAATTCGCCAAGGCCCCGGCCGGCCAAGGCATCGTCATCGAGCTCAAGCCGATGGGCTCACTGCAAGGGGCTCAGGCCATCCTGGGCGGAGATCAGAGCATCAACGCCTGGACCCCGGCATCGTCCCTGGCCAAGGACATGCTGGTCAGTGACTGGCAAGTCAAACGCAGCGGCGATCCCATCCTCTCTGGCGAGAACTTGGCGCTGACTCCGATGGCGCTGGTCTGGTGGCAGGAACGGCATCAGGCCTTCGCGGCGAAGTACGGCGCTACCGACTTGAAAGCCATCGCCGCAGGCTTGCAGGAGACCGGCGGCTGGGCGGCGATCGCCAAGAAGCCGGAATGGGGTCTGTTCAAATTTGGCCACACCGATCCCGCGTCGTCCAATTCCGGGCTGATCGCCCTGGTGACCATGGCCTATGTCTTCCACAATAAGGCCCAGGGGCTATCCATGGCGAATGTGCTGGATGCCGGCTTCCAGGGCTGGTTGGGCGGACTGGCCGCTGGGGCCAGTGGCACCCGCAACGAGAGCACCGGCACCATGATGCGCGAGATGATCCTCAAGGGGCCCTCGGCCTATGACTGTCTGCTGGTCTATGAATCGATAGCTATCGAGCATCTCGCCAATGCCGAAGGGCGTTGGGGGGCACTGCAGATCGATTACCCGGCCCAGAACTTCTGGAACGATAATCCGTACTATGTGCTGAGCGTACCCTGGAGCACCCCGGGGCAGCGTGCGGCGGCGAAGGCCTTTCAGCGCTTCCTTCTCGCTGAGCCGGCCCAGCGACAGGCTTTGGTCCATGGCTTCCGTCCGGCAGATCCCGCCGTGCCGGTCCTGGTGGCGGGCAGCCCCTTCGAGAAGTACAAAGCCAATGGCCTGCGCAACGACATTGGCAGCCTGGCCGAGACCCCGCGTCCCGAGGTGATACAGAACCTGCTGCAAAGCTGGCAGCGGGCGCGGGTGCGGTAATCGCTCCTACTCGTCGCCGGTAACCGGCACCAGCTTCATGCGTAATTGGTCGCCGCGTTTGCGACGTGCGCCAGTGGTCCAGTCGTAGTTGTAGTAGTACGATGAATAGGTCGGCTCGATCCACAGCACACCTTCGCCTTCGATGATGCCGGGGACTTGGCGGTCGCCTTTGCCGACCAGGACCATGATGTCCTCCCGGTCGTCCGGATGGGGCACGACGCGCAGACGCATGCCTGGCTTCATGGTCACGCCGCTACCGCTGCGATCAACCTTGGAGGGGACCGAGATCAACTGGCCTTTGAGTTTTTCCCACTGGGACAGCGTGACGTTGTTCCAGTCGGTGATGACGGCCGGCAACACCTTGTCGACCTCGATCATGAGCTTGTCGAGCTGGGCCTTGCGCACCCCGGTCGCGCCGGCGACCGCCAGGGTGAACCAGTATTGGGCGCGGCTGTGCATGGCGACCTTATCAGAGCCACCCTTGCGGCCGAGGGCCAGCCAGGCATTGCCGGTCTGCTCCTGCTCGCTGCTGGTCGCGGGTTTGGCGGTCTCCATGCCGGCGAGCTTGCGCAGCTCCGCGTCGGATCCCTGGGCCAGCATCGCCACGCCGTCGTCCCAGCGACCCAGTTGGAAGCAGTAGCACTTCCCGGTGGTGGTGTTGGCCGTCGCGTCATCGGGTTTGTCCAGCAGCACCAGGATGGCGTTGGCCACCGGCTTGGACTTGATGCGGGTCAGGGTGCTGCGGGTAAGCGCGGTCACCTCGATACCCTGGTAGGTGGCACCGAGCAGTTCGATCGAGTTCAGGAGCTGGTCGTAATCCTCCGTCTCGGTGGCCAGGCGCAGGGACTCGTCGAGCATGACATAGTAAAGATTGGCATCGCTGCGGTTCTGCTCACTTTCGGCAAACAGCCGCCGACTCAGGGCCCGACGCTGAAAGTCCTTCTTCTTGGCGTAGTCCTTGGCGTAGCTGGCCTTCAACTGCGTGAGGGCATGATCACGATCGGCGGCGGACGGCACCGGGGTGGAGCGCTCGGCAAGCACCGACCGTGGGCGCTGAAAGCGCGTCTGCCGGACGGCGACGATGGCGGCGTCCAGCTCCTTACGCTTGGTCGCAAGGTCGGCCTTCTCGGCTTCACGCTCCTTTTGCACCTCCTTCAGGTAGTCGAGGTTGGCAGCATTGTAGGCAGTCTGGGCGGTGGCGGCTTGCTCGGTGCCCTGAAAACGGTCGACCACTTCGCTGAAGCGGATGACGGCTTGCAGATGGGCCTCGGGATGGGCAGTGCGCCATTCCTTGGCCCGTTGCAGCATGGCGGTGGCCTCGCTGGCGGGCACTTCGCGCAGCAGTTCGGCCTGGATGGTGGCGGCGGCCGGAGCGTCATCCTTGCGGCTGGCGATGTAGGCCTGGAGCTGTTCCATGCTCATGCGCTTGCGGCACCAGAAGATGTTCGCCTGCATTTCGGTGATGCCGTCCACATCGCCGGCCTTGCGGTAGAGATTCAGGGCCTGGGCGAAGGCCAGGGCGGCGGGCACGCTTTGCGACGGATCGTTATCCGAGGCGCGCAAGGCGACCAGTCCTGCCTGGACATGGCTGGCGGCCGTGGCCTGGACTTCGACACCGGCCATCTGGGCGAGGCAGCAGGACAGCAGGATTGGGACGAGTCGGAGTGTGCGCATGGTATGGTCACCTGAGGCATGGGCGGTTCGCAAGGGTTGCATCTTGGTGCTTCCGTGGCGCGCCGCCAGCGGAAGCTGTGGTCATGGAACATTGGTCGATCCTCATCGAGAAGGAGTACCTCAAGTTCTCCTGTGCGCACTTCCTGATCTTTCCCGACGGGTCGAAAGAACGACTACATGGGCACAATTACCAAGTGACCTGCGAAGTGGAAGGATCGCTGGACGAGCATGGTCTGGTGATCGACTTCAAGCAGGTCAAGCCGGTGATCAAAGCGCTGTGCGATGAATTGGATGAACATTGGCTCATCCCCGCCCACCACCCAGAGCTGCGTTTCGTCCATCGGGACGATGGACATACTGAGGTCACCTATCGTGATTGCCGCTATCTGGCGCCGACGGACGAAGTGATCGTGATGCCCTTCAACAATACCAGCGCCGAGAACCTGTCCGCTTGGCTGGGGCGATCCCTGGTCGAGCGCTTGCAGCGCATGTTTGGCAAGGTGAAGGTGCGCCGCCTGCGCCTGACCGTGGCCGAAACCAGCGGCCAATATGGCGTGTATACCTGCGAGGCTTGAGCATCAGGGTCGCGGGCCCTGCCGCTCCACCACCCACGCGGTCGTATCATAGCGCTCGGTGCGGATGCGTTCCATGGTGCGGCGCTCGGCCGTGGTCGATTCGTTCCGCTCCAGGGTCAGGCCCACGGCCTCGGCCAGGGCCTGGCTGAGCAGCGATTCGGCCTGGTCCGCCGCCATGCCGATGCCGGTGACAACGCCCTGGTCCCAGGGATTGCTGGCCAGTTTCAAGCTGCCGTGGATCAACAGGCGGTCGCCCCGGGTCCGGGCAGCACTTCCGAGGGCCTTGCCGCCGGCCAGCACCAGATCGTCCGCTGCCGGGCTGGCGAAGCAGCGGACCTCGTCCCGATAGCGGCGATCGCCGATGGTCTGGTCTTGAAGCGTTGGCCCGGCGCCGTGGCGCCGCAGGGCGCGCGCGACGGCGCCATGCAGCAGGGGGTAGAACTGCTTGGGGCTAGCCGGGAAGCCCGCTTGGCCCAGGCGCCCGACTAGGCAGTAGGTCACCTCGTGCTCGTGCCAGATGGCCCCACCGCCGGTGATCCGTCGCACCACCGGCATGCCCGGGGGCAGGGTGGCCAAGACCGTGGCGTGGTCCTGGAAATAGCCCAGGGACACCGTGGCTTGGTTCCAGGAATAGCACCGCAGGGTGGGCCCGGCGGCGACTTCCAGCAGGGCTTCGTCCCAGGCCATCTGAGTTGGGCCATCGGCAGCAATATGGGGGAGGAGTCGCAGTCCGGGCATAGGCTTGAGGCGTGCCACGTTGTCTTTTCGATTGGCGGGGCTACAAGCACCGGATCGCCCGGGGTGCCCTGGGTAGGGGGACGCATGTCGAAGAACGTGATCATCGCTGGCAGCATCGCCGCAGCCTGCTCGGGATTGGCCCTGGTGGCCTTCCTGGCCGCACCGCCCCGTTCGACGGACAGAGGTCTACCTGCGGATCAGCTGGCGGATAACGGGGCCTTGCCGGGAGTGGACAACCGCTTCGAAGATTCAAGGCCTGAACTTGGCCCTGACTTGGCCATCCCACCACCGCTGGACTCCGGTACGGGGCGTGAACTGCCCGAGCGTGATGGCCCTATGGCCAAAATTGACTCGGTGTCACCACCGGTTGGCGTTGACACGCCGCCACCGGCCGAACCCACCGGCCCCAATCAGCCCCAATCGCATACCGTTGCCGCTGGTGACAGCCTGGGCGAGATCAGCCTGAAATATTATGGCACCGCGAAGCGTTGGAAGGAGATCAAGGCAGCCAATCCCGGCCTGGATGAGGGCAATATGCCGGTGGGCAAGGTCTTGGTCATTCCGGTGCTTGAACCCACCCCGGACCTTGCGGCCAAGGACGGCGAACGCACCTACACGGTGCAGAAGAACGACACGTATTTCTCCATCGCTGCCAGTCAGCTGGGCAATGGCGCACGCTGGAAGGAGCTGGAGAAGCTCAATCGTATCTCGGCTGAGAACCTGCGCCCCGGCAAGGTCATCAAGCTGCCTGCCAAGCTGGTCGAGCAGCCGGTAGCGGCGATCGAGGCGCCCGCCGATGGCCGGGTTCACGTGGTGCTCAAAGGTGAGACCCTGGGCGAAATCAGTCAGAAGCATTACGGCACCTCGCGGCGCTGGAAGGACATCCAGAAGGCCAATCCCAAGGTGGATCCCGAGAATATGATGCCCGGCACCAAGCTCGTCCTGCCGGACCTGCCCGTGCAGGCGATTTCCGGCACGCCCGGGGCGGATGTTGAACCTGCGACCACGGTCGCGCCAGGCCAATACACGGTCGTGGCTGCCGACAACAGCCTGATGGACATCGCCCGCAAGACCTTGGGCGATGCCCAGCAGTGGAAGAAGATCCAGGATGCCAATCCAGGCATCAACGCCAAGAAGCTGCGGGTTGGCCAGAAACTGTTGATACCGGGCTACACCGGGGCAGCGCCGGCCAGATTGATTCCCGCGGCGCCGCGCACGCCTGCGGCGCAGCCGCTTGATGTGCTTCCTCCACCCTTCGATCTAAGCGCCCCACCGACCAGTCCTGGTGCGGGCGCCACGGCGTCGTTCCAGCCCATTTTCAGCGAGCCCGCCCCGCCGGGTGGCGGCGAGACCTTCGGTCGCGCGCTGCCCTGATCAGCCAGCGCGGCAGGTCCGGCTTTCGCGGGACGCGATAGCGGGGTAGACTGCCTCCGCATGGGTGAAGACTCCACATCTCTGCTGCAGGATCTGCAGACCATCATGGCCGTCTCCCGGGCGCTGGGCAGCGAACGGAACCTGGACCGCCTGTTGGACCGGATCCTGGCGGCGTGCAGCGAACTGGTCGATGCGGAGCGCGCCAGCTTGTTCCTGGTGGATGCCGACCGTAGCGAGCTGTGGACGCGCATTGCCCAGGGCGATGGCGTCGGTCACATCACCTTGCCGATGGGCAAGGGCATCGCCGGCACGGTCGCCGCGACCGGTACGGCGGTGAACATTCCGGCGGCCTACGCGGATCCACGCTTCAATCCCGAGCACGATCAGCGCACTGGTTATGTGACAAGGTCGATCCTGTGCATGCCCCTGACCAGCCATACCGACCAGGTGGTGGGGGTGATCCAGGTGCTGAATAAGCGCGATGGCCAGCCATTTTGCGCCTACGACGAGCAATTGCTGTCAGCCCTCTGCAGCCAAGCCGGCGTGGCCTTGGACAACGCCCAGCTCATCTTGCGTGATCGGGACCGGCAGCGCATGGAGCGCGAGATGGAGTTGGCGCGCCAGATCCAGCTCAGCCTGCTGCCGCAGAGCCATCCTCAGGTCGTGGGTTGGCGCTTTGCCTCGTTCAGTCAAAGTTGCGATGAGACCGGCGGCGACTATTACGATTTCCTGACCCGCTCGCGGGGCAGCGTCGATCTGGTGGTCGGTGATGTCAGCGGCCACGGCATCGGCTCCGCGTTGCTCATGAGCTCGGCCCGCGCCAGCCTGCGCGCCTTGCATCGGGGGACGGATGCCCCCAGCGACTTGATGGGGGGGCTGAATAGGCTGCTGACCGGTGACATGGGCGATGACGCGTTCATGTCGATGATTCTGACCCGGCTGGATGACCTGGGGGGTGGCTCTTGGGTCAGCGCCGGTCATGAGGCCCCACTGGTGTTGCGTGCCGATGGCACCTGGGCCACGGTGCCGGGCGATGGCGGTCTGCTGCTGGGATTGATGCAAGACTGGGAATATGTGGCCAACAACTTGCCTCGATTGCATCCTGGCGACTGTCTGGTCCTGATGACCGACGGCATCTTCGAGGCACAGCGTCCCGACCGACCCTGTCTGGGGCTTGAGGCGATCGCCCAGGGCATGGTCTCCGCGGCCGGCCAAGGCGCTGAGGCGGTGTGCGCCGCAGTGGTGGCACGGGTCCGGGCGCACCTGGATGGCCATGCTCCCCATGACGATATGACCCTGCTGGTGGCGGAGCGTACGGCATGAAAGAATTACTCATCAGTGCCGACGTCGCACCGCCCCTGGTGGGAACGGTGATCCATGATGTCCGCGTGCCGTCACGCTTGGACCTCAAGCCCGAGCTCATCGACACGCTGGTCGAGCTGCTGGTTGGGGCGGGACAGATCAATGAGGATGAGCGCCAATGGCTGGTGCTGGTGCTCGATGAAGCGGTGGTCAATGCCATGCTGCACGGCAATGAAGGCGATCCCCGCCTGGACATCCATGTCCGTCTGGCGACTCAGCCGGACGGCTGGTCCCTGCAGATCGATGATCAGGGCCATGGCTTCAGCGCGGACGCCATCCCCAATATTGATGATCCCGAAAGCCTTCTGTTGGAGCATGGGCGGGGTATCCGCCTGATGCGTGAGTGGCTTGATTCACTGACCTATCACCGTGGCGGCGCTAGTATCCTGATGCGTCGTCGCCGTTGCACCCCTGGTGGAGATTCCCATGCCGTGTGAGCACCTGATCATCCAGGCCTATGACGGCATCGTCCTGGCGCAGATCACCAAACCACGGTTGCTGGAAGCCCCGGTGATCAATGCCATCGGTGCCGAGCTGCTGCTGCTGCCGGAACGCCACATGAAGATCAGCCTGATTCTGGACATGGAGATGGTCGAATACTTGTCTTCAGCGATGCTGGGCAAGATGGTCGCGGTCTATAAAGGCGTGAAGCTATCGAAGGGTCGCATGGCTCTGGGTGGGGTGAAGGCCAGCATGATGCCGCTCTTCAAGACCACCCAACTCGACAAACTGATGGAGTTCTTCCCGACCTCGAAGGACGCGATCATGTTCTACAAGCGCAAGCCGCTGTAAGCGGTCGATCGCCCGTCGCGCTATTGTCCTGCGACCTGGGTGCGGACAGTGCCGTGCATGCGCCTGCGCTTCACCCCATTGGCCGAGCATGATGGCAGCATCTCCGTGCGGGATGACCAAGGCCAAGAGCGCGTCAGTTTGGTGGTGCGGGACGTGGATTGGCAGTGTGCTGATGCGTCGTTGCGTCTGCGTATCTTCGCCGTCGAGCCGCTCGACCTGCCCGCCCCCGAGGCGAGCGAGCCGGTGGCCGGGGCCCTGGCCAGGATCCTGCGCACGTTGGCCGGCACTGGCGCCCTGGCCGCCTTGCTGAATCCGTCGGCCGCTTTCGGCCCAGCACGCATGGCGTTGGCCGAGGGCGTGCGGCTGGTGGCTGTGGCCGATCCTGCGGATGAAGCCTGCTGGGAAGCGTTGCTGGCCACCGCCGTGCCGGTGTACGGCCTGCGTGGGGTGGCGGTGGTCGACGTGCTGAGCGCCCATCCGGCTTCAGTGCTCTCGGCCTTGGCCTATGGCGTCTTCCTGGCCTGCGATGGCCTGGAGCCGCAGAGCTATGACGAGGACCGCAGCGGCATGCGCTGGTCAACTCACGAACCGGTGCAGGCCACGGTCCTCGCCAAGGGTGGTTTTGAGGTCCAGACCACGACGGGTTGTGTCGGAGCCTATCAGGACCAGGGCTTTGAAGCCTATGTCCGCCTGCAATTGCGTGGCCCGACCGGCGTTTGTCTGGGGCAACCTCGCTTCATCATGCCGCGCCAGGCTGCCCATGGATGAAGGCCCGATCGGACGCGTCGTGGTGGTACGTCGCCGGGTACCCAGCCAGAACGCCAGCATGTACCGCCATTGGAGCGCCTACACCACCGAGCGCGACACCTGGTTCGTGCTGCTGCGCGCCCAGTTGCCGCCGCGCTCTGCGCCGGACCTGCCAGTGCGCCTGTTGCTGCGCAGCTACCGCACGCGGCTGGTGGACTTCGCCAATCTGGTGGGCGGCGCCAAGCCCATTCCCGACTGCCTGATCCGCCTGGGCTATCTAAAGGACGACAGTCCGCGCTGGTTCCGCTGCGACTACCTGCAGACCCAGGTGGCCAAGGTGGACGAGCGCACGGAATTGGAATTCGTCCCGTGGTGACGGCGCAGCAGGAATTGCTGTCCTGGTATCGTGCCCAGAAGCGCGACCTGCCCTGGCGTCAGACCCGGGAGCCCTACCGCATCCTGGTCAGCGAGATGATGCTGCAGCAGACCCAGGTAGAGCGGGTGAAGCCATTCTTCGCTCGGTTCCTGGAACAGTTCCCCGATGAGGCCGCACTGGCGGCGGCCGACGATGAGAGCATCCACCGCGCTTGGAAAGGACTGGGCTATCCCAACCGGGTGGAACGTCTGCGCGCCAGCTGTCGAGTGGTGCTGGCCCGGGGCAGTTGGCCGGACACGCCCGAAGGCCTGCGCGAATTGCCGGGCATCGGCCCCTATACCGCGGGCGCGGTAGCGGTGTTCGCCTTTGGTCAGGCGGTTCCCGTGGTCGACACCAATGTGGCCCGGGTCTATGCCCGCCGGTTGGGCTTGCCACTGCCGCTGTCACCAGATTGCATCTGGACGGTCGCCGCCGAACAGCTGGATGCTCAGGATCCTATCGCCTACACCAATGCGTTGATGGACCTGGGGGCCACGGTCTGCACCGCCCGCGCCCCCCGCTGCGCCATCTGCCCCTGGCTGCAGCGCTGCGCCACTGCCAGCGATCAGGCCTACCAGAGCGCATCAGGAAATCCGCTCAAGGTGACCAGCCCCAAGGTCGCCTATGGCGTCGCCCCGCGCCCCGGCGTGCCACGCCTGCACATCGCCTTGGCGCTGATCCATCACGACGGCCGCTATCTGGTAGCACGTCGGCCCAAGGGCCGTCATCACGCCGAATGCTGGGAGATCCCCGGCGGCAAGCGCGAACCTGGCGAGGACATCCGTACCACCTTGGCACGTGAGGTGCACGAAGAACTGGGAGGCGAAGTCCTGTCCGCTCGCACCTGGGTCGACTGGTCATGGGACTACGGCGAGACCATTCTCAGCTTTCACACCTTTCGCTGCCGCCTCTTCGCACCCGAGGTAGTGCGTCCCTTGGCCAGCCTCGAGTTGCGCTGGGTCACCCCCGAGGAGTTCGTAGCCCTGGAATTTCCCCCGGCCAACACCGTGCTGGCCGCGCGCATGCGAGCCTATCATCGCTTATAAGCAGCACGGCGAAGATGAATCATCTTCTGCCGTTCTTCTCTGGCTCCTGACATGGAACGGGTAGAATGCTGACAATCTAAGTCCGGAAGCCCATTCGCCAGGAGGCATCATGTTCGGCCTTCATCCCAAATCCAACGAGCCCCAAGTGTCAGTAGAGCGCAGCGGGACCTTCGCTGATGCGCCGTTGGCCTACTCCGCCGAGTTCCGACCGGTCACTGGTGGTATCGAGGTGGTGGTCTCGATCGTCAACCAGGGCGAAAGCCCCATCGGCCTGTCCGGCGTGAAGGTCGATTGCCGTTTGGACCAGCATCGGCTGGGCCTGCATGACCTGCTCTTTCCCCATGTTGCCGACCCGAATCACATCCGGCTTGACCAGTTCGAAATGGCTGAAGGACGCTTCCACCTGCCCGATATCGGCCACACCGCGGAGATCAGCACCCTGGTCTATGTGGACTACCTGCGCGATGGCCGGCAAGAGCGCGAGCAGATCCCGCTGAAAGTCGAGACCCGGAGCTTCAAGAAGCGTTGACGCCGTTCGGCGGTCAACAAGTCGGTAGGGTTGCCGCCGTCAGGGTTGGCAGCATGCCTGGCCGGGCGCAGATGATGTCGGCATGGCGCAGGTCCCAGGGGCTGGCATCCCAGCGTGCGAACTCGGCACCCAGACTGGCGCAGATGGCGGCGCCAGCGCATTGATCCCAGGGAAAGATGCCGGGAATGGCGTAGGCATCCACCAGGCCCAGGGCGACGTGGCTGAGATCGATGGCGGCGCTGCCATAGGTCTTGAACTGACGGATGCGCGGTGCGAGGCGACCCAGGAAATCCTGCACGCGCGGACGTTCCTCCAGGCGCCAGGGCCAGTCGCTGGCCACGATCCAGGTTTTTTCAGGTCCGGCGGGCACCAGCGACGGCAGGCGTTGGCCGTGGCTCCAGACGCCCAGGCCGACTGCGCCCGCTAGGTCGATGCGGCAAGCCGGGCCGACGATCACCCCCAGGACCGGCACGTCGCCGTGGCTCAGTCCGATCGAAATTGCCCAATAGGGCAGATTCCTGCTGAAATTGGCGGTGCCATCCAGGGGATCCAGATGCCAAGTCCACGGACTGTCCTCGGGCCCCAGGCGGGTGCCTTCTTCGCCGGCAATGCGGTGATCCGGAAAGAGGCGATGCAAGCGGCCCGTCAGTTCGCGTTCGCTCCAGGTATCGGCCGCGGTGACGACATCGACGGCGCCACCTTTGCTGGCCGCCGTGGCTCGCAGTTCGTCTGCCATAGCGGCCATCTGCGCCGCCACCTCGCGGGCATGACGGCTGACGACCGCAAGGATGGTCCGGGTTTGGGCTGCGCTGAACATCGCCCCGCTATACCGGGTGCCGTCAGCGCGCCAATGGCAGGAAGCGGTAGCCCGCCTGCAAATTCAGCAGCGCGGTGGCGGTGGCCACGGTGTCGCCAACCATCGGCAATGAGCCAGCATGGCGGGCTGCAGCTGCGGGCAGATGGGCGCGACCAGCTTCCCACTGGAACAACGGTACCAAGCGGACCTGCATGGCGGTGTTCCAGGCGGTCCAATCGTCGCCCCCGGCTTCACGGGCGGCGCAGGTGGCAAAGAACCAGCCGAGGGGGTCGGCAATCCCGCCGGCCACGGGAACCAACAGACGCAGGCTGGCCAGTTGGCTGCGGGTGCTGTCTTGGCCACGCAGGCCGGTCATCTGCCGGGCGAAGATGGCCAGACCGATGCGGCCGGCGTCCGCGTCCACGGCGGGTAAGGGCCGGCCCAGATCGCGACGGGCGCGTTCCACCAGGCGGGTCGAGACCGTCAGGTCACCGGCATTGGCCAACTCGGTGGCGAGCAGCGCGAATCCGCCCAGGCCGCTGGCGCCGGGGCTCAGCTCCTGGCCATCGTCCAGCTCGGCCAAGGCGCGTTCGGCATGGGCCCGCAGATAGCGGTCGCCGGTCAGCAAGGCGGCATCGGTCAGGGCCAAGGCGGTCAGTGCCCGAGACATGGCGGCCTGCGGCGCCGTGGCGCTGCGGGCCGTCACCAGCCATTCGGCGCCGCGCCGCACCGCGGCCAGACGATCGCCATCGCCCAGACCTTCGCCCTGCACGGCCAACATGGCCAGGCCCTGGGTGGCGAGGTCAAGATCAAGATCGTCCGAACGGGGACCGAAAAAGCCGTCCGCCGCCTGCCCAGCCAACAGCCAAGCCAAGCCCCCACCGACCACCTCGCGGCTGGGCATCAGGCTGTACTGTTGACGGGCCTCTTCGCGCAACTCGGGGAAGCGCCGGAGCAACAGCAGGTCAGCGGCACCACCGCGGGCAGCCGACCATTGGGCGGGCAGCACCACGCCGTGGCCTGGACCGGGCTGGAGACTGTCCGTGGGGCCTGCACTTGCACCTGAGCCCGCGACGGCCACCACGGAGCTCTCGGCCGCACGCTGCAGTGAGGACTGATGGAAGGCGACCATCAACAGGGCCGCCGCGACGTGGCCAGCGACCACGAAGGACCAGATGCGCCAGCGGCTGGTCGCGTCCAAGGCGATGATCTCGGGAGTACGGGCCGAGGCCTGCAACTTGCGGCGGACCGCACCGCGCAGGTCCACCGGGCCGGGCAGTTCGGTGGCCATGCGCACCAATCCCGCTAGGCGGGTCAGATCCGCATCCGGGAGGCCGGCGCCGTTCCAGGTCGCCTCGATGGCGTCCTCCAGGTCGACGTGGCGCTGCGTGTCGTTATTTAAACGAGCGCGCACCCCGGCGGTCAGATCGTGGCTTGCCGGCAGCGCGGCATGCTGCCGCATGAGACGGCCCAGGCTGGCCAGGGCGCGACCATCTGGGCAGGCCGGATCGCCGTCCTGCACGGCGCGCAAGAGGGGGTCGGACGAATTGGTACGGCGGGTGCCAGAGCTCATTGCTCCTCCACCAGGTCACCGAGGGCATCGCGCAGGCTGCGGACCGCATTGTGCATGCGCGATTTCACCGTGCCTTCGGGGATGCCGAGGGTCACGCTGATGTCTTGGTATTTCATGCCATGGTTGTTGGCCAGGATGAACACTTCGCGTTGGCCTTCGGGCAGATCGGTAAGGGCCTCTTGGATGCGCGCCCGGATCAGCTCATCCCGATCCTCGTGGTCACGGGCCTCGCCGCCGGGGGCCTGCAGCACGTCGACCAGGCGCAGTGATTCGTCGCCGAGTTCCGCATCAATGGAGACGTGCCGCTTTTGACGGCGCAGGTGGTCGATCCACAGGTTGTGAGCGATGCGGTACAAATAGGTGCGCACCTTGGCGGTGGCCTGGTAGCGCTCCCGCGAGCGGTACACATTGACGAAGACATCCTGGGCCAGTTCCTCGGCAATGAGCTGGTCCCAGCTGAGGTGATAGAAGAACCCGGTGAGCTCGTGCTGATAGCGTTCGACCAGGGTGACCACGGCTTCCTGGTCACCCTCGCGGATGCGCGCCATCACCTGCTGATCGGCGTCGAGGATCGTCGCTGGCGCCGGGACGTCAGTCATGGGTGGCAAGGGGAGAGCCAACGGCATGGCGGTCAAACGCAGGTGGCGGTAAAAGGTTCATAGCCATGACTGGTGGGAAGATAAGTCCCAGGTCCAAGGTGGACAGGGGCGCTCTGGGGTCGGGCGCCACTGGACGCCGCCAGCGCAGCGCTAAGTGACGTGCCATGGAAGTGACTTATCGCCCTGCCCGTCCTGCTGATGCGGTGGCTGTCAGCCAGCTCATCGCCGGCTTTGCCGAGAGCCGTCTGATGCTGCCCCGTCCGGTCAGCGAAGTTTATGACATGGTCCGCGATCTGGTGTTGGCCGAGGCCGAGACTGGCGGCTTGGTCGGTTGCGTGGCCCTGCACATCGAGACCGACCGCATCGCCGAGGTCAAGGCTTTGGCTGTGGCTCCGGCGGCCCAGGGCCACGGCGTGGGTCGGGCCCTGGTTGAGGCGGCGATGGTCGAAGCCCGTCGCCTGGGACTTGAACGCGTCTTCTGTCTGACCTACCAGGAAGTTTTCTTCGCCAAGCTCGGTTT
>JBBQTJ010000012.1:0-24367 GCA_038213315.1 Planctomycetota bacterium | reverse complement strand
GCGGATGAGCAGGCCTATTGCCTGGCAGCAAGCGCACCCGCCGAGCGCCTGGCGGTACGCTGGGCCGCCAAGGAAGCCGCCATGAAAGCCCTGGGCACGGGCTGGGCACGAGGCGTCACCTTTCGCGCGATCGAGATCCTGCCGGCGGTGGACGGACCGCCCCGGCTGGCCCTGCATGGGCAGGCCGCTGAACTGGCCCGCTCGATGGGCGTGACCCGCATGCACCTGTCCCTGAGCCACAGCGATGGCCTGGCCATCGCCACGATCGTGCTTGAAGGGCCTGGTTAAGCGGACGATTGCAGAATGTTCCCCGGATTGCTATCATGTCCGGATGGTCCGTCGCGGACCGCAACCAACCTTCGGAGCATTCCGTCATGGTCGAGAAAGCCAAGTCCATCAAAGCCCCCATCGCCCCCGCCGCCAAGGCTGCAGCGCCCGTCGCCAAGCCTGCGGCCCCCGTCGCCAAGCCGCTGGCTGCGCCGGCCAAGCAGCAGGCCACCGTGGTACGCAACACGACTGTGGCCAAGCCGGCCAAGGCTGCGGCCCTGCCCGTCATCAGCAACGAGGAACGCTGGAACCTGGTGACCAAAGCCGCCTATTTCCGTGCGGAAAAGCGCGCTTTTTCCCCCGGACATGACCTCAGCGACTGGATCGAGGCCGAGCGCGAGGTCGACGCGGCCCACACCACGCACTGACCCGGCAAGGCGGGCCTCGTCATGGTCCCTGATCCCCGGCGCCCGTCGACGGCGGGGGCGTGATGCGCGGTTGTGCGGCCCGATCCTGCGACACGCTCCGCGCCCATGCCTGTTCTGCTCAGCTGCTCTGAACTCACGAAATCCTACGACGCCCACCCCCTCTTCGACGGCCTGTCTCTAGGCATCGATCAGGGTGCCCGCATGGGCATCATCGGGCCCAATGGTTCGGGGAAGTCGACTCTGCTGCGTATTCTGGCCGGTAAGGAAGCCGCAGACGGTGGCGTCCGCGCCCTGGCCAGCGGCGTACGCCTGGGCTGGCTGCCCCAGCAGGATCGCTTTGAGGACGACGACAGCCCCCTGTCGGTATTGCTCAAGACCCTGGCCCTGTCCCAGCCAGCCTTGGATGACCACGAACGTGACACCCATGCCCGCGTGGTGCTCGCCCGCGCCGGCTTCGACGTGGCTGGCGGACCGCCGGTTGATCGTCCGGTAACTGCCCTGTCCGGTGGCTGGCGCAAACGCCTGGCGATCATCCGCGCCTTGTCCGAGGAACCGGATCTCCTGCTGGCAGACGAACCGACCAACCATCTTGACGTGGAAGGCATCTGGTGGCTCGAACGGCTGCTGGCCGAGGCCTCGTTCACCTTGGCCGTGGTCAGCCACGACCGTTTCTTCCTGGAGCGGGTCTGTACCCGGGTGGTCGAGATCAATAAGCTCTACCCCGGCGGCTGCTTCAGCGTGAACGGTGGGTATTCCACCTTTCTTGAGCGCCGCGCCGAGTTGGTCGCCAACCAACGCAAACAACAGGAGACCTTGGACAACACCGTCCGCCGCGAAGTGGAGTGGCTGCGCCGCAATCCCGCTGCCCAGACGGTGAAGAACAAAGCCCGGGTCGACCAGGCGGCGGATCTGCAGGGGCAGCTCGCCAACCTCAAATTCCGCAACAGCCAGGGGCGCAAGGTCGACTTGGATTTCACCGCCACCGGCCGACGCACCAACGATCTGGTGGTGCTGGACGGGGTCAGCAAAGGGCTGGGCGATCGACCGCTGTTCAGCGACGTCGAGTTGACCTTGTCCCCGGGCACCCGGCTTGGGGTGCTAGGCCTGAATGGCAGCGGCAAGACCACCTTCCTCAAGCTCCTCTCTGGCACCCTCGCGCCGGACAGCGGCCGCATCAAGCATGCCACCGGCCTGAAAATCGTGGTCTTCGACCAGAAACGCGAGCGCCTTGATCCGAACATGACGCTGCGCCGCGCGCTCTGCCCGACGGGCGATACCGTGGTCTATCGCGGCCGCGGCATCCACATCGCCGCCTGGGCCAAGCGCTTCCTGTTCAACATCGGTCAGCTTGAACTGACCGTCGGCAAGCTCTCGGGTGGTGAGCAGGCCCGGGTCCTGCTGGCGGACCTGATGCGCAAAGAAGCCGACCTGTTGGTGATGGACGAGCCCACCAACGATCTGGACATTCCCTCGCTGGAGGTGCTGGAAGAAAGCCTGTTGGACTTCCCCGGCGCGGTGGTGCTGGTCACCCATGACCGCTACCTGCTGGACCGGGTCAGCACTCAATTGCTGGCCCTGGATGGCTCCGGCGCCGCCTACCGCGTCGCCGATTGCAGCCAGTGGGAGGACCTGGCCATGCGCATCCAGGCCGCGCGCAATCCAGCCCCCGCGCCGGTGCGCACCGGCACGGGCAGGATCAAGGCCAAGCCCAGCGGCATGACCCGCGATGAACGTCGCGAGCTTGAACGCAGCGCCGAACGCATCGCCAAGGCCGAAGCTGCCGTTGCCGCCGCCGAAGCTGAACTCGCCGATCCGGCGGTCGCCGGGGACACCCTGCGATTGACCAAGGCCTGCGCCACCCTGGCCGAAGCCCAGGCCAGCGTCGACTCCCTGTACTGCCGCTGGGCCGAACTGGAAGGCAAGGCGGCGGCGGCTGATGCCTAAGAAGCTGCGGCGCGCGGGGGACGGAGCGAAGCGCCGCGCTGCGGCCGCCCCAACCACCTGGCAGGTGTACCTGCTGCGCTGCGCCGATGGCTCATTGTACGGCGGCGTCACCACCGATCCGGCGCGCCGGACGGCGATGCATAATACTGGTACCGGGGCGCGGTATACCCGCGCGCGCCGACCGGTGGTGTTGGCCTGGGCCTCGGCGCCGCTGGACAAGGTCACCGCCCATCGACTGGAATGGCGGGTGAAGCGTCTGGAGCGGGCCAGCAAGCTGCGCCTTGCCGCTGGCGCCGGGCGCGCCCTGGTGCGCCGCTTGCTGGCCGACCTTCAGCCCCAGATGGCCGTCACCACGGCGCAGCCGGCCACCACCAGCGGCGCCGGTACGCCCCAACGGACCAGGCCGACGAAGGCCGCCAAGGCCAAAACCACATCCCGCGGGTGATGCAGAGCGGTGCTGCCCACCGGCGTCACCAAGGCAGCGGCCAGCAAGCCAACCACTCCGGCGTTCACCCCGGCCGCCGCGCGGGCTAGGCGCGGCACCGCGAGCAAGGCCCCGTACCAGCGCAGGCAGCCCAGGGCCAAGCACAGTCCGGGCAGGAAAATCGCCAGGGTGCAGAGCGCGGCGAGCAACCATGCCGGCCAGCCCAAGGCCGGGGCCGCCGCCGCGCCGATGAACGCCGCCACCGTGAACAAGGGGCCAGGCACGCCCTGGGCCAGACCATAGCCGACCATGAAGGTGCTTTGGTCGAGCAGGCCCGACGACACCAGGGGCTCCTGCAACAACGGCAGCACCACGTGACCGCCACCAAAGACCAGACCCCCGGCCTGCAGGCACGCGCCCAACAAACCGGCCACACCGCCATGTCCGCTCAGCAGTAAACCCGCCGCAATCGCCCCAAGGCCCACGACGACCAATGCCAAGGACGCCCGTCGGCCGGGCACCGCGTTGAATCCCACCGCCAAGCGACCGTCCGCCGCCAACCATCCTATCCCGGCCAGGCCCGCGATCAGCAAGGCCGCAGGAGCGGCCCACCACCAGGGCAACGCCAGCATCACGGCCAGCACCAGGGTCGCCACCGCCACCTGACGAGGTCCGGGGCACAGGCTGCGGCCCAGACGCCACACCGCATCGGCGACCACGGCCACCACGGCGATCTTCATCCCCGCCAGCCATGGGGCGACGGCTTCGGGGGACAGGGCCGTGACCGCCATGCCGGCCAGGGCCAGAAGCAGGGCGCTTGGCAGGGTGAAGGCCGCGAACGCGACCATGGCGCCGCTCCACCCGGCCCGGGTCCAGCCCAGCAGCAGGCCGAGCTGGCTACTGGTCGGCCCCGGCAGGAACTGGCCCAGGCCCAGCAGTCGCGCAAAGACGGCCTCGTCCACCCAGCCCTGTGGCCCGACCACCGCTCGGCGGAAAAAGGCCAGATGCGCCGCCGGCCCACCGAAGGACGTGCAGCCCAGGCGCAGGAATCGACGGGCGACGTCACGGACGGATCCGGCCATGCGCACACCCTGCGCTCTGGCGGCACCAGGCAACCAGCAGAGTGAACGACAGAGGAAATCGTGCGCGGTGGATCGCCTGATCCCGCTATGCGACGATCGCGTCGATCTCCGCCAGTTCCTCAGTGCTGAAGGCGAGGTTCTTCAACGCACCAACGTTCTCGCTGATCTGCTCTGGCCGGCTGGCGCCAATCAGGGCGGTGGTGACCTCTTCAGTGCGCAGGACCCAGGCGAGCGCCATCTGGGCCATGCTTTGGCCGCGGCGTTTGGCGATGGCGGCGAGCTTGCGCACCTTCTCCACCGTGGCGGCGTCGACGTTCTCGGTTTTAAGGAAACCAGTGCCGGAGCCGGCGCGGCTGTCGGTGGGGATGCCAGCCAGGTACTTGTCAGTCAGCATGCCCTGGGCCAGGGGACAGAAGGCGATCACGCCCAGACCTTTGCGGGTGGTCACCGGGAAGAGGTCGCGTTCGTTGTGCCGGCCCAGCATATGGTACCAAGGCTGGTGGATGATCGGCTTCACGTAGCCATGCCGTTCGCAGATGGCCATGGCCCTCATGGTCTGGGCGCCGGAGTAACTGCTGATGCCCACGTACAGCGCCTTGCCGGAGCGCACCGCGCTGTCGAGGGCGAACATGGTCTCTTCCATCGGCGTGGCCGGATCTGGCCGATGGGAATAGAAGATATCGACATAGTCGAGCTGCAAACGCTTGAGCGACTGGTCCAGGCTGGCCAGCAGATATTTGCGCGAGCCGCAGTCGCCATAGGGGCCGGGCCACATCCGGTAGCCAGCCTTGGTGCTGATGATCAGCTCATCACGGGGCAGTTCGGGCAGGATGCGACCAACGCGTTCTTCGGCGGCGCCCGGGATCGGGCCGTAATTATTGGCCAGATCAATATGAGTGATGCCCGCGTCGAAGGCGGTGGTGATCATCGCCCGTGCATTGGCGTGGAAGGCCGCCTCATCGGTGGTGCGACGCGCATCGCTGCCGGCGGTGCCAAAGTTGTGCCAGCAGCCCAAGCTAAGGGCGGGGAGCAGCAGTCCACTGCGACCGCAGCGGCGATAGGTCATGGAGTCGTAGGCAGGCATGGTGGTTTCGACGGGGGTATGGGTGTTGGGTTATGGGGTATGGTGGACAGCAAGACAACTGCCGTGCGTCCGAACCCCAAAAGGTCATGGTCGTCTGGCTTTCCACCATCAAGCCAACGTCACCGCGCCAGCATCAGCATGTTGTCGCGGTGCACGGCCGCCTTGGGCAAGGCATAGCCCAGGAGCGCGGCCGCCGCATCCAGGCGCTTACCGGCGATCTGCGTTAATTCGTCGGACGACAGGCCAGCCAGACCACGGGCCAGTTCGTCGCCATCCGGACTGCGGATGGCGATGGTGTCGCCTCGGGCAAAGCGGCCCTCGACACTGGTGATGCCGGCCGGCAGCAGGCTGCGGCCACGTTCGACCAGGGCCTTCGCCGCGCCTGCGTCGACGGTGACCGCACCGTGCACACGCCTGGCCACCGCCAGCCACCGCCGACGGCTGTCGGCGCGGGCGCCACGCGCCGGCACGCGGGTGCCGACGTGCTCATCGCTCAGGACCCGGGTGATGGCGGCCTCGGCACGGGCGGCGCAGATGTCGGTGATCACGCCGGCGGCACTGGCCAGGCGGGCGGCCTCCAGCTTGCTGCGCATGCCCCCGCGACCGCGGGCGCCAGCGCCACCGGTGGCGGCCACCATCGCAGCGGTGACTTCGGGAATGGTATCCAGCCGACGCGCCGTCGGCGTGGTGCGGGGATCGGCGTCGTAGACTCCATCGATATCGGTCAGCAGGATCAGCCGTTCGGCGCCCAGTTGGGTTGCGACCAGGGCTGAGAGGCGGTCATTGTCGCCCACCGACAGTTCTTCGACCGCGACCGTGTCGTTCTCATTGATCACCGGCACGCAGCCGAAGGTGAACAGCGCCTCGAAGGTGGCGATCAGATTGAGGTAGCGGTGCCGGACGGAAAAGTCGTCATGGGTCAGCAACACCTGGGCCGCCACCAGACCCACGGCGGCGAAGGCGTCCTCCCACAATTTCACCAGTCCGATCTGACCAATCGCCGCCAGGGCCTGACGCTCGGGCAGGCCGGGCGGACGTTCCTTCAGGCCCAGTCGGGCCACCCCGCCGGCCACCGCACCGCTGGTGACCAACACCGGCTGCCAGCCGGCCTTGACGATGGCGGCAAACTGCCGGGCAATCTTTGCCAGAAACTGCCGGTCCAGACGTCCTGCCTCATCGACCAGCGAGTTGGAACCGATCTTGATCGTGACAATGCGCCGTTCAGTCACTGGCTGCCCTCCACAGGGGTTTCTTAGGAACCATGAAGCGGCTGACCACGAGCCCGATCTCGAAAAGTAGCTGCATGGGCACAAACATCGCCAGCAGTGACATGGCATCGCTGGTTGGCGTGATGCAGGCGGCCAGGATGAGGTTGATCAGCGCCACGTACTTGCGATTGATCGCCAGCCAAGTCGGCGTCACCAGCCCGACCCGTACCAGCACGATGACCAGCCAGGGGATGTCCATGACCAGACCAAAGCAGATGGTCCAGAAGATGAAGGAGTCAAGGTATTCGCTCAGGCGCAGCTGGAACACGATCTGATCATCGAGGGCGGCGAACTTGATAAGAAACGCATACATGTACGGCAAGCCCACGAAGTAGCCGGCGACCGTGCCCAGGTAAAAACAGATCACCCCGAGGGGCACGAAGAGAAAGGCGAGTCGCCGCTCTTGCTGATTCAGCCCTACGGCGATGAAGCGCCACAGGCCCCACAACAACACCGGCAAGGTCACCATAATGGCCGCCGTGAACGCCACCCGCGCCGCCGTGAGGGCGCTTTCGCCGATATCCAACACCACCAGTTTTACGTTGGCGCCATCTGCGGGCAGGCCGATCTTTGCCGCCGTCTCGGGCCCGACGATGTGAATGGCCTGACTGTACGGCCACATCATCACGTGCTTGAGCTGGGCCTGATAGGCGAACGCGCCGATGAAGACCACCGCCAGCACCATGAGCGGCCGCATGATGTGCCGACGGAGCTCATGGAGGTGATCCCCCAGGCCCATGGGCATGTCGAACTGGGCGGGGAGCCAGCTACCCATGCGAGCGGTGGGCGGAGACCCGCACCCTCATACAGCATGCACCGCCGCCGCCAGTTCCCCCGCCCGGCGAGCGACGATGGCGGCGAGTTCCGGGTCGGTGGCGTTGGCTTCGATCAAGCGCACAAAATGGCTGCCGACGATCGCACCATCGCCGCAGCGTGCCGCAGCTGCGGCCTGCTCGGGGGTGCTGATGCCGAAGCCGATGCAGACCGGCAGGTCGGCCATGGCTTTCAGCTCGGCCACGCGCTCGGCCAAGTCCGCGGGCAGATCAACACGTTCACCAGTGACGCCCAGCCGGCAGATGTAGTACAAAAAGCCGCGACTGCGCTTCATCAGGAAGCGTCGCCGTGCGGGCAGGGTGGTGGGGGCCGACAGGCAGATAGTGGCCAGGCCGGCATCCTGAAAGGTCTTCAGCATCGCCGGGTCCTGCTCGGGTGGCAGGTCCAGCAGCAGCACGCCGTCGACGCCGGCCGCGGCCGCATCCCGGGCGAAGGCTTCGGCACCGTAGGCCAGCACCGGATTCAGATACGTGAACAGCAGGATCGGCATCTGCGAACGCAGGCGGATGCGCCGTACCGCCTCGATGACACCGCCCGGCGTGGCCCCGGCCTTCAGGGCGCGTTCATAGCTGGCTTGGATGGCCACGCCGTCCGCCATCGGATCGCTGAAGGGCACGCCCAACTCCAACACATCGACGCCGGCACCATCAAGGGCGACGGCGATCTCGACGGTGGCATCCAGGTGCGGATCACCGGCACTGATATAGGCCACGAAGGCCTTTTTTCCGGCCTTCTTCAACGCAGCAAAGCGGGCCTTGATGCGATTGGCGGCAGGCTTCACAGCGGGACTCCTTCAAGGCGGGCGATTTCGGCCACGTCCTTGTCACCCCGGCCGCTGACATTGGCGATGATGATGGCGCCTTCCGGCAGACGCGCGGCGACCTCGGCCAGACGGCCAACGGCGTGGGCGCTTTCCAGCGCGGGGATGATGCCTTCGGTCTGGGCCAGCAGATGCACGCCCGCTAAGGCCTCGCTGTCGCTGCAACGCAGGTAAATCGCGCGTCCCACGTCCCGCAGGAAGCAGTGCTCGGGCCCGACCGCGGCGTAGTCCAGACCCGCTGACACCGAGTGCGTGCCCTGTACCTGGCCATTGGCATCTTGCAGCACGTAGGTGGCCGAACCCTGGAAGACGCCGTAGGTGCCGCCGTCGAAGCGCGCCGCATGATCGCCCAGCAAGGGTCCGCGGCCGCCGGCCTCGACGCCGAACAGCTGCACGCCCTCGTCCCGCAGGAAGGGCGCGAACAGGCCGATGGCATTGCTACCGCCGCCCACGCAGGCCAGCAACGCGTCCGGCAGCCGGCCTTCGGCCTGCAGGATCTGCTTGCGCGCTTCGCGGCCGATGACGCTTTGAAACTCCTTCACCATCTTCGGAAAGGGGTGCGGCCCATAGGCCGTGCCCAGGCAATAATGGGTGCCGACCACATTGGTCACCCAATCGCGCAGGGCCTCATTCACCGCATCTTTCAGCGTATGGGTGCCAGTATCGACGCCCACCACCTCGGCCCCCAGCAAGCGCATGCGGAAGACGTTGGGCGCCTGTCGGCGCATGTCTTCGGTGCCCATGTAGACGCGGCATTGCAGGCCGACCAGGGCGCAGGCCGTGGCGGTGGCCACGCCATGCTGACCCGCGCCGGTCTCGGCGATGATCCGGGTCTTGCCCAGTTTTTTGGCCAGCAGGACCTGCCCCAGGGCGTTGTTGATCTTGTGCGCGCCGGTGTGGCAGAGGTCTTCGCGCTTCAAGTAGACCTTGCGGCCCAACGTTGCCGACAGCTTGCCGGCAAAGGTCAACGGCGTGGGCCGCCCGACGAATTCCGCCAGCAGGCGGCGGAATTCCTTCATCCAGCCCTTGTCCTTCAGCGCCGCAGCAAAGCCGTGCTCCAGCTCGTGCAGGGCAGGGACCAGGGTTTCAGGCACATAGCAGCCACCGAAGCGGCCAAAGCGGCCATGCTTGTCAGGAAGCTGAGCGGGCAGTGGAACGGACATGGGGTGGAAAGGTTCTGGCACAGCCCCCGGGGGGCAAGGGCCAGGAGCGGACGCCGGATTTTCCTCGAAACCCCCTGTTCCTGCCGCAGCAGGTCGTGCTCTGTGGTCTGTGCTGCGATGGTCAGTCGCACGACCGGCCCGGATTGGCCTGAACCTTCGCCACGGCAGACCCGTCTGATGGTCTTCCGCATCCGTCCCCTGCTGCGAGTATATCAGACCATGCGTACGCTCACCTGCTGCTGCCTTGCCACCCTGGCTGGGGCGGTCGACCTGCCCCCCTCTGCCGTGCTGGCTGATCCGCAGGGCATCCTGGTCGAACATCGCGGGACCATGCCCGCCGGCGACGGCGTGGTCACCGGCCTGCTGAGCGAGCTGACCGCCAGCACCGTGACCGTGCAGGTGGAGGGCCAGGATCGACCGCAGTGGGTGCTGACGCCGGTGCGACCGGCAGAGCAGCCCGCCCCCGCCCCGGCCGTGCTGGCGGCAGAGGACGCCCTCGCCACGGCCCAGGCGGCGCTGGGTCGCGCCCAGTCGCGCCGCGCCCTGGCCGAGGCAGCGCTGGGCGGCCTCGGCAGCGCCACCGCGGCCCTGCCAGATCCCCAGGCCCAAGCCGCCCAGGCGTCGTACCTGGCCGATCAATTGGCTAAGGCCGCGCGCGACGAAGCCGCCGCCCTGGCCGGGCTAGCGACAGCCCGAGCGGCGTTACAGGCTGGCGGCCCGCCGGTCGTGCCGCTGCGCTGGCGCCTTGAGCTGACCGGCGCCGACGGCCGGCCCGTGGTGGTCTCGTACCGGCTGTCGGGCGGCGCTGCGCGGCTCGGCTATCACCTGGAGGTGACCGGCGCTCAGCAGCGCCTGACCCAGGTGGTGGACCTGGACTGGCCCGCGGCCGCAGCCAGCCCGCCGCTTGCGGTGACGGTGGTGAGCCGCGCCGCCGATGACGCTTTGCTGGTGCCGGCACCGGTGATTCGCGAGCTGGGAGTGTCGGAGGGCGTGGCGGGGTTCGCGACGCCACGGCGCTCGAAGGTTTGCGAGTCGCACGTGAATAGTGCACTGACCGCGCTCCTGCGCCAAGTGCGCAGCGACGGCAGTGTGGGCACCACCGGTTGGGAGGTGCGTGCAACCTCTCTGGGCCTGCTCAGCCTCTCCGGCGCGGGCTACGACCACAAGACGCCGAACCGTTATCGCACCACAGTGGGCCGCATGCTGTCCTGGCTGGGGGCGCGCGAGCCCGACACCATGTCGTTGGTGGAGTTGGCTCTGGCGACCATGGCGGTCACCGATCTGCACGCCATGACCGGCGACGCCGGCATCGAAACTGCCACCGTACGACTGCAGACCACGCTTCAGCGCCGGCTGGCTCAGAATACCGAGCTTGAGGCGGCGATGCTCCGACAGGGTCCGCTGGCCGGTCCCGAGGTGCTGGCCTATGTGGCCCTGGCGGGCAAGAGCATGCAGGCGGATCAGCGCACCGGGGGCACGGCCATCCTTGAGCGGGTCCGCGGACTTCTGCCGCTCCTCGACCGCCTGCAGGGTGACGACGAAGCCCGGGCCGCATCCCTGGTCACGCGTGCCACGCTGGGTGATCACCTGACAGACCTGACCCTCGCGGACGCGCAGCTCTGGGTACAGCGCCGGCCCCGCTGGTGGCAACGCGGCCAGCTCGAATGCATCTACCTCACGACCTTCGCCGCCTTCGTCTCTGGTGGCAAAGTGTGGCAGACTTGGGACGCCGGGCACCGGGACTTCCTGGTGGAACATCAGCAGAACGGCGGTTGGCAGACCGCCTACGCCGGCGATGCCACGGTGGCTGATGCGCTGCTGAACCTGTCGATGGAGTTCTATTACCGCTACAACAACGTTGAAGGCTATCAGGCAAAGCAGACCACGTCGGGCCGTGACACCGTCCCGCTGGTCACCGACTGGCCCCTGCGCCTGGCAGCACCCCAGGCCATCACCCTGCAGCCCGGCCGCAACCGCATCGCCATGGTGGTGATCCCCCTGGCCGGGACCCAGGCCTGGCAGGCCATCCCGATCCAGGATCGCACCGTCTGGCGGCAGTTGGACGCCACCAATCCCTTGGCCACGCCGCTACCTGCCGCGCCGGTGACCATGATGGTCGATGGGGCGGACGTGGGCCGGACCGACCTGCCGTTCACCCTGCCGGGCGCGGCCTTCACTTTACCGCTGGGCGCGGACCCGCGCTTGCAGGCTATCCGCCAGGCCACGGTCACCACCGACGATGGGTTGACCGGGCGCACGCTGACGCTGGCCCTGCGCTTCACCGTGCTGGCCCCGGCCGAGTTCGCGGGGACGGTGCGGGTCAGCGAACCGATGCCCATGACCGGCATGTCCGACCTCGACTGGACGGGTCTGGAACCGGCCTGGTCCGGCAAAGAGTTGGCCAAGCAGCGCAGCCTTGACCCGGCTTGGCATTGGCCCCTGGCCCGGGACGGCAGCGCGACCCTGCGCTGGCAGATCCGCTATCCGAAACGCCTGCGGCCCTTCCTGGAGGTTCTGCCGTGATCCGCTCTCCCGCCTTGCTGACCCTGGCCGCCGCCCTCGCCGCCCTGGATGCGCCCTTGGGTGAGCCGGTGCGCGTCGACCTCCACCCCGATGGCGCCCGCATTCTGCGCGAGGCAGCCCTGCCCGCGGGCGCGCACCGCTTGGCCCTGCCGGTCGGCATGGGCGACGACCTCGCGGTCGACGGCGCCCTGGCCTGGAACATCCAGCACGAGCCCGGCCCGCCGACTCCGCTGCCTGCGGCCCTCACCGCTCTACTGCCCCGGCGCAATGTCCTGGCGGCGCGCTTGCTCGCCCATGCGCTGCTGACCCGCCATGCCACCGTGACGTTGGAGCGCCTGCGCACCCGCCTGAGCGCCCAGGCCGATGCCCCGGCCAAGGATGTGCCGCTGTGGGGCGCGGCGGTCGAGGCCTTCATGACCGGTCAGGCCGCACTGGATGCAGAGCAGGTGGCGATGGCCCGCGAGCGCACCGACCTGCTGACCGTGGCGGCCGATGCCGCGGGCAGCCGCGAGACCGCGCTGGCGGTTTTGGACCTTGGACCCACGGGGGTCCAGGCGGTGTTGGATGCGGACAGCTTGGCCGCGACCTGGACCCGGACCGTGGGCGGCGGCGCGCCCCAGCGGCAACTCCACGTCACTCTGGACCGGCCGGGCACGGTGGTGATTTCCGAGGCGCGCGTCGATCTGCATTGGACGCCCGCCGCCACGGCTCTGGTCAAGGATCGCACCGTGCGCCTGGTGCGCCACGCGCGCATCGACAAGCCGGTTGCGCTGGATCTGGGCCGACCAGTCCTGCGCGTCACCACGCGTCTGCTGCCCGCCGACGTGAAACCTCAGCAGATCGAGGCCATCGGCCTGGCCGCGGACGAGGTCGGACGGCGCAGCGGCAAGCAGAGCAGCGAGAGTAGCAGCAGTGGCAGTTGGGGCATTGTTGCCGCCGCCCGTGCGGTGCCGGCCGATGTCAGCGACAAGGTGGTGGCAGCCGACGGGGGCATCTCCGCGATCGCCGCCACGATGTCGCTACCGCCGACAGAACCCGCGAAGCCACCGGCCCAGCCAACCCCCGCCGCTGCCTGGGACGCCTCCGGCCTGCCGCCGTTGGCGTGGGACCTGCCGGCCCAGGCCCTGGGCACCGGCGTGGGCACGCTGGCGGTGGACCTGGCCAGTACGCCTCTGACGGTGCTGCAGGATGAATGGGCCTTGTTCCCCGAGGTCGCGCCGGTGCCGCTGCACCGCGTCACCGTGCGCCTGGACGCCCAGCCCCTCCCGCCGGGCCGCTTGGCCCTGTGGGTAGACGGCGTCTATCGCACCGAGTCCTGGCTCCCCCGCCAAGATGCGGGCGGCGAGCTGACCCTGCGGGCCGGCGACGATCAGACTCTTTACGTCGGCACCTTGTCGGCGTGGCAGCTGGACCCGGCCGAACAGACCACCACCCGCCAACGCCAGGGCTCGGACCGTTGGCTGTACTCAAGCGCCGCGGCCCCGCGCACCGTGCGGGTCTATCTGACCCGCCCCCTCAGCCGCGCCCAGGAACTGGCCGTCGCTATCGACCCGGCCACCACCCCGGCCTGGCGCGAGGTGCAACCCGGCCTGCTGGCCTGGGACCTGACCGTTGGGCCCGGCCAACCCACCCGCTTGGGACTGGGATGGTTGCTCAGCGCCAGCGGCGGCCTGACCTTGTGAGCGGTCCGGCTGCCCCGTCGTCCGCATCCCATCCATGCAGCGGCGTCATTCTGGGGCCCTAAGTCAGGTTGCGACTGCGGCGGAACGGGAAATCGGATGTAGTCATCCCGTGACCAGATGCCGGCGACCGCCCCTTTCTTCAGGGCGGCCACTGCTGACCGTCCCTGGTCCGGAGGCCGCGCATGCAGATTCTCATCCTCAATTGCGGCAGCTCGTCGGCGAAGTTCGCCGTCATGGATCCCGCGTCTGGGGTAGAGCTGATCGCCGGACTGGCCCAGCGTCTGGGTAGCCCGCAGGCCAGCCTAGATTGGAAATGGCAGGGCCAGAAGCATACCCGCGCCCTGCCCGGCGCCGACCACCAACCCGCGCTGCGTGCGGTGGTGGCGTTACTGCACGAGGTTGGTCTGGCCGCTGGCATCAATGGTGTCGGCCACCGGGTCCTGCACGGCGGCGCGCGCTTCAGCGATCCGGCGCTGGTCACGCCCGCCGTGATTGCCGGCATTGAAGCCTGCATCCCGCTCGGCCCCCTGCATAATCCCCCCAATTTACTTGGCATCCGCATTGCCCAAGAGCTTTTCCCCGGACTGCCGCAGGTCGCGGTCTTCGATACCGCCTTCCATGCGACCATGCCCCCCTGCGCCTACCTGTACGCCGTGCCCATGGAGTGGGCCGAGCAGCATCAGGCCCGCCGCTATGGCTTCCACGGCACCAGCCACCGCTTCGTAGCCGCCGACGCGCTGACGCGTCTGGGGCTGACCGACCAACCGAGCGGAATCATCACCGTCCACCTTGGCAATGGCTGCTCCTGCGCGGCCGTGCGCGATGGTCGCTCGGTGGACACCACCATGGGCCTGACCCCGCTCGAAGGTGTGGTCATGGGCACCCGCAGCGGCTCGGTGGATCCCGCCCTGATCGGTTACATGGCCAAGCGCTTGGAGCTGCCGGCGGACAAGATCATCGACCTGCTCAATAAGCAGTCCGGCCTGCAAGGTCTCTCCGGTCTGTCCAATGACATGCGGACGTTGGTCGAGCATGCTGAACAGGGCCACAAGCGTGCCCGCCTGGCCATCGAGGTCTTCTGCTATGTCCTGGCCAAAACCATCGCCGGACTGGTGGTGCCGCTGGGCCGCCTGGACGCCGTGGTGTTCACCGGCGGCATCGGCGAGAACAGCGTGCCGGTGCGCGCCAAAGTGGTCGAATTGCTGGGCTTCCTCGGCCTGAGCCTGGATGCGAACCTGAATGCCGGTCACGGTCGCACCGCTGGCGGACGCATTACCACCGGCAGCGGGCCCTGCGCCCTGGTGGTGCCGACCAACGAAGAACTGATGATCGCCCGCGATACCGCCGCCCTGGTCGCCTGAACCACACCTACCCCGACAGCCACCATGCCCCGCACCCTGCTCATCGCTCCGGCCGGCCACAGCGTCGGCCTCACCACGGTCTGCCTCGGGCTGGTCCGGGCCCTTGACCGCCAGGGCGTGCGCGTCGCCTTCGTGAAACCCATCTCGCAGGGAAGCGGAGGCACCAGCGACCGCAGCTGCGCCCTGGTGCGCCTGGGCTCCAGCCTGAACCCACCCGAGCCGATTGGCCGTAGCCGGGTCGAAGACCTGCTGAGTCATGGCGACGACCAGACCCTGATGGAAGAAGTGGTCGCCCAGTTGAATAAAGTCAGCGGCAACGCCGATGTGGTGGTGGTCGAAGGCATGGTCCCCGAAAGCACCATGGTCTATGCCTCTCGGGTGAATGCCCTGATGCTGAAGGCTTTGGACGCGGAACTGGTGCTGGTGGCCTCGCCCCGGGACCAGGACCCGGCCCAGGTCGCCGACGCGGTGGCCATCGCGGCCCGCGGTTATGGCGCCCTCACGGAAGCGCATCAGGTCGGGGTGGTCTTGAACCGGGTCGCGGCGTCGGCAGAAACCATCGCCAAGGACAAGACCCAGCCACCATGCAGTGGCGAAATTCGTGGTAATTGTCGTCGTTCGTACGCCTTCGAGCACAACCAAGGCAACCTCGGCCTGCTCTGTGGCGCCTGCGTTGATCCCGCCATCGATGCCGCCGAGGCGACGAAGTACCGTGCCGCCCTGCTGGCCGAGAATCTGCGTCCCCTGGCTATCATTCCCTTCGACAACCGCCTGACCAGCCCACGCGTCAAGGATCTGGCCGAGGCCTTGCACGCCACCGTGCTGCGCGAAGGCGACTATGCCCGACGGCGCATCAGCAACATCGCCTTGTTCGCGATGACCGTGCCCAATGCCTTGCGCGCCTTCAAGCCCGGCACCATGGTCATCACCCCCGGCGATCGCAGCGACATCATTTGCGCCGCCGCCCTGGCGGTCTTGGGCGGCATGCCCCTGGCCGGACTGTTGCTGACTGGCGGCGTCGATCCCGATCCGAAGGTCATGGCCCTGTGCGATCAGGCCTTGGCCACCGGCCTGCCGGTATTGACCGTGCCGGAGGGCAGCTTCGCCGCCGCCACCGAAGTTGCGCACATGAACCTGGAAATCCCCAGCGACGACCGCGAGCGCGTCGAACTGGTGATGAGCGCCACCGCCGAGCACATCGACACCCAGTGGATCACCTCGCTGGTGCACGATGTCCGCGAGAGCCGCCTCAGCCCCCCGGCTTTCCGTCATCGTCTGATCGAGTCGGCCCGCGCCGCCAACAAGCGCATCGTGCTGCCCGAGGGCGACGAGCCGCGCACCATCGCCGCCGCCATCATCGCTCAAGAACGCGGCCTGGCCCGTTGCGCCCTGCTGGGCGATCCGGACAAGATCCGCCTGGTGGCCCGCCAGCAGGGCCTGGTCCTGCCGGACAGCATCGAACTGATCAATGCCGTGGCGGTTGCCGAGCACTACGTGGCCCCGCTGGTTGAATGCCGCAAAGCCAAGGGCATGACGCCCGAGATGGCCCGTAATGAACTGGGCGACGCCATCATGATCGGCACCATGATGTTGGCCCTGGGCGAGGCCGACGGCTTGGTCTCTGGCGCAGTCCATACCACCGCCCACACCATCCGCCCAGCTCTGCAGATCATCAAGACCGCCAAAGGCTGCAATCTGGTCAGCTCGGTCTTCTTCATGTGCTTGCCTGATCAGGTGCTGGTGTTTGGCGACTGCGCCGTGAATCCCAACCCCACCGCCGAGCAGCTGGCCGACATCGCCATCCAGTCCGCCGACAGCGCCCTCGCCTTCGGCATCCCGCCCCGCGTGGCCATGCTGTCGTATTCCACCGGTGGTTCCGGCGCTGGCGCCGATGTCGAGAAGGTGGTCAAGGCCACGGCGCTCGCGAAGCAGCTACGCCCAGAGCTGCTGATCGACGGGCCGTTGCAGTACGATGCCGCGATCATGCCCGACGTGGCGCGCAGCAAGGCGCCAAAAAGCCCGGTCGCGGGCAAGGCCACTGTCTTCATCTTCCCCGACCTCAATACCGGCAACGTCACCTACAAGGCGGTGCAACGCAGCGCCAACGTGGTCAGCATGGGTCCGATGCTGCAAGGCATGGCCAAACCGGTGAATGACCTGAGCCGCGGTTGCCTGGTCGAAGACATCGTCTTCACCATCGCCCTGACCGCGATCCAGGCCCAGCAGGCACTGGACCGCGCCAAAGCCTGAGCCGGGCCCTAGAGTTTCAGCACGCTATTGTAGCCGCTTGTCCGGCCACGCCGGGACCATCATGCCACTCCGTCACCCTCCGAAAGACGCCATGCTCCTTTCTTCCGCGCCGACCACCAATTCCAAGCTGCTGGCCTGGGTCGCCGAGATCGCGGTCCTGACCACGCCAGCGAAGATCCACTGGTGTGATGGCTCGCAGGCCGAAGCCGATGAGATCTTCCGGCAGATGGTCGCGGCGGGCATGGCCAAGCCCCTGGATCCGGTGAAGCGGCCCGGGTCATTCCTGTTCCGCAGCCACCCCAGCGACGTCGCCCGGATCGAGGACCGCACCTACATCTGCTCGAAGAATAAGGAGGACGCGGGCCCCACCAACAATTGGGCCGATCCGGCCGAGATCACCGCGACCTTGAAGGGCCTGTACACCGGCTGCATGGCCGGACGCACCCTGTATGTGATCCCCTTCAGCATGGGCCCGATCGGCTCGCCCATCGCCAAGATCGGCGTCGAGATCTCCGACTCGCCCTACGTGGTGGTCAACATGCGCTTGATGACCCGCATGGGGACGGCGGTGCTGACCCAGCTCGGCCAGGGCGACTTCATTCCCTGCCTGCACTCCATCGGTGCGCCGCTGCAGCCCGGCCAAGTGGACAGCACGTGGCCCTGCGCCCCGATCGAATCGAAATACATCTGCCACTTCCCCGACACCCGCACCATCTGGAGCTACGGCTCCGGCTACGGCGGCAACGCCCTGCTGGGCAAGAAGTGCCTGGCGCTACGCATCGCTTCGACCATGGCCCGCGACGAGGGCTGGCTGGCCGAGCACATGCTGATCCTGGCCCTGACCAGCCCAGCGGGCCAGACCACCTACATCGCGGCCGCCTTCCCCTCGGCCTGCGGCAAGACCAACCTGGCCATGATGCAGCCCACGCTGCCCGGCTGGAAGGTCACCTGCGTAGGTGATGACATCGCCTGGATGCGCATCGGCGCCGATGGCCGGCTGTATGCCGTCAATCCCGAGGCTGGCTTCTTCGGCGTGGCTCCTGGCACGTCGCTCAAAAGCAACCCCAACGCGATGCACACCATCGAGAAGAACACCATCTTCACCAATGTGGTCGGCACTGCCGACGGCGATGTGTGGTGGGAAGACATGGGCGTGCCGGCGCCGGCGCACGGCACTGATTGGGAAGGCCACCCTTGGACGCCGACCGGTGGCAAGAAGGGTGCGCATGCCAATTCCCGCTTCACCGTCGCCGCTGCGCAGTGCCCGGTGATCGATCCCAAATGGGAGGATCCCGCCGGCGTGCCGATCTCCGCCATTCTCTTCGGTGGTCGTCGCCCCAACACCATCCCGCTGGTCAATGAGGCCCTCGACTGGACCCACGGCGTCTTCCTCGGCTCCTCCACCGGCAGCGAGACCACCGCCGCCAATCTTGGCCAGGTCGGCGTGGTCCGCCGCGACCCCTTCGCCATGCTGCCCTTCTGCGGTTACCACATGGGCGATTACTTTGCCCACTGGCTGAATATGGGCGAGCGCATGGGCGATAAGGCGCCTAAGGTATTTTTCGTGAACTGGTTCCGCCGCGACGCCGCCGGCAAGTTCCTGTGGCCCGGCTATGGCGAGAACAGCCGCGTCTTGAAATACGTGACCGAACGCCTGGCCGGCCTGGACATCGCCCAGCGCACCCCCATCGGCTTGATCCCCAAACCGGGCGCGTTGGACGTCGCTGGCCTGGGGCTCAGCCCAGCCGCCGTCAACGATCTCACCGCCGTCGATCTCGCCGGCTGGCGCACCGAAGTCGAAGGTGTCGCTGAATTCTACGCGAAGCTCGGCGCCAAGCTGCCGCCGGTTCTGGCCGACCAGCTTGCGCAGTTGCGCAAGCGCTTGGCTTGATCAACGCCGTCTGGTGAAAATGATCGGCCCTGGTGCAGGTGTGCACCAGGGCCGAACTATATGGGCAAGTGGCCTGGGCCGCCTATTCCGCCGGCGTGGTTACCCGGCGCGGAAAGCGGCACAGCGGCTTGTTTGCCTGCGGCTGGTTGAGCAGACTTGCCACCGTGGTGCGCTTGAAAATCGCCTCGGCTGCGCCCATCGCATTGTCGACGGTGCGGTGCAGTGGGCAGAGCTCCAATCCGTGCTCGGTAAATTCCATCGGACAACGCTCGATGCGGATGATCGGATCCACCGACTGCACGATCTCGTAGACGGTCAGGGTCTTGGGATCCTTGGCCATGGTGAAACCGCCATACAGGCCACGTTGGCTGGTCACCAGGCCGGTCTTGGCCAGGCCCTGCATGATCTTGGCAAGGTAGCCCACCGGCACCTTGGTCTCAGCCGCGATCTTCTCGGCGGTGTGGGCCTGCTCGGGATGATCAGACAGGAAGACAATGGCGCGCAGCGCATACTCGGTGGTCTGGGACAGCATGGGGACCCCTTGATCGGATTGTGAAGACTACCCCGATATCCGCGGTCATGGATATCCGGACTTTCTTGGGGGGCTATCCGGTTCTTGCCGATCCGGTCAGGCCAGCAGCCAGGCGCCAGCCGCAGCCAGCACCTCGGCCGGGAAGCGATGGTCATAATCACCCTCCACCACCGTCAGCCTCACCTGGTCCAGTCCAGCGGCCCGGGCCTGGACCGCTGCCAGCACCGGCGCTACCGCTTCCGGCGGCGTGATGCGATCGGAACGGCCATAACTGATGCCGAGGCCACGGGGCAGCACATCGGCGACAATGTCCGCCTGATCAAGGCCCAGGTTCCAGAGTCCAGGCAGCAGGCTGTGCCGGGGCAGCAATAATCCTCGACCCAGGAGTACCTGCTGCTGGCCGATCCCAGCATGCATCCACACCGCGCCTATACGCCGATCAACAAAGGCTAGCCACGCCGCGACCCGTGCGCCCATGCCATAGCCCAGGGCCGCGACGGTCAAATCCGCCGTGCCTTCAAAATCCAGCAAGGCGGCCACGGCGCTGCGCAGTTGGTCCAGACTTTCAGAGAGCAGACTGCGCCCGACCACCAGTTGCCGCGACAACTGCAATTCCTCCCAACGATGACCGGGCATGCCCGGCGGCGGACCTTGCTGACCGAAACACGGCAGATCAGGACACATGACGCAGAAGCCCTGGGCCGCGAGAGCTAGCCCATAATGATGCTCACGACTGCCCAATTGACCTGCGACCTCATCGCCGCCCAAGGCCCAGGCATCGCTATGGGGATGCAGCGCCAGCAGGCCGGGCCATGGCCCAAGGCCAGTCGAGGGATGCAGAATCCAGGCGGTCAGTCGGGCGCCGCCAGGCACCACGTACGAGATCCGCTGCCGCCGAACGGCCCCGCTCACGATGGGGCGACCCTCGGCCCGCAGGCCATGATCAGCCACTTCCTCGGCCAAACGCAGGAGTTGCAGGACTTCAGAACGCTGCTGGTGATCCATAGCCGGGACCATGTCCCACGCTGTGTCCGAGTCCAGCCTGAGGCCGGAACCGCAACCACCGGCTTGGCTGCACCTTGGCGCCTGTGACATCACCAATCCGTCAACCATAGAATGTCCGCACCCCCCTCAAGCGCGAGATGGGGTTGAAAATCGCTTGCACGCAACCTATGCTCGCATGTCAGCCTACGCAGGGTCGCCGGCGTACGGTGCGACCTGCATCCACTGCCTGCCTGGCCACGTATCCGTTCTGACCCCTTGGAGTTCCGATGATCACCCTGGACTACACCAACTGCCTGGCTGAAGCGATCGGTGCAACCCATGGTCTGACCAAATCCGAAGTCGACACCCTGGTGGCCAAATTCCCCAAGCACCACGAAAACATTGACGAACTGCGGGCCAATGGCGAAAGCTGCTTCTTCGACCTGCCCTACCAGAAGAACGACGAGCTCAAAGCGCTGCTGAAAAAGCATACCGGTCAGTGGGAGCACCTCGTCGTCATCGGCATCGGCGGCAGCGTGGCCTCCCCCCGCTGCCTGTTCCAGGCCCTGGCCCATAGCCGTCACAATCTGCGCGATGCGAAGATCCGGGGCAAGATCCCCTGCGTGCATTTCATCGACAATGCGGATCCGCGCACCACCACGGAACTGCTCGATGTCATCGACCTGAAGAAGACCCTGTTCCATGTGGTGTGCAAATCTGGCAGCACGGCCGAGACCTTGGTCACCTGGATGTGGCTCGCCGACCTGCTGAAGAAGAAGGTGGGCAAGGGTGCGCTGACCGCGCAGGTGGTGATCACCACGGCGCTGGAAAAAAGCCCCCTGGCCGAGATCGCCAAGCTGGAAAAGGTCGACATCCTGCCCATGCCGGCAAATCTTGCCGGCCGCTTCGGCATCCTCGGACCGAACAGCCTGCTCATGGCCGGACTCTGCGGCTTCTCGGTCGATCACCTGCTGGCCGGTGCGGCCGAAATGGACAAGCGCTGCCGGCATGGCGACGCGGTGCGCAATCCCGCCTACATGCATTCGCTGATCCACTACCTGCTGACCCGCAAGCGCCGCAAGACCATCCATGCGATGTTTGCCTTCAGTGATCGTCTGTATGCGGTCGCGAACTGGTATTCCCACCTCTGCGCGGTGAGCCTGGGCAAGATGCTCAACCGCAAGGGCAAGGCGGTGCATGTCGGCCCCTCCCCGGTCGAGGCCCTAGGTGCCTTTGACCAGCACGGGCAGCAGCAGCTCTTCGCTGAAGGCCCCTTCGACAAAGTGGTCACCTTTCTGAACGTCCGCGACCACGGCGCCAAGATCGCCGGCGTGCCCGCCTATCCAAAGATCGAGGCCGCGGCGTACCTGGGCAGTACCGACCACTCCGCCCTGCTTGAATGCAGCTATGTTGGCGCCGAGCACCATATCACGTCCAGCGGTCGTCCGAACATGACCCTGACCCTGGACCGGATTGACGAGGCGCACATCGGCGGCCTGGTCTATCTGCTGATGCTGTCCACCACCATGAGCGCCGAACTGTACGGCATCGATCCCTTCGACCAACCGGGCGTGGAATTCGGCAAGCAGAGCACCTTCGCCCAATTCGGCCGGGCAGGCTTCGAAGACCTCGCCAAGCGGCTGAAGGATCATCGCGCCAAACCCCGCAAGACCTGCTGATCGCACTGCTGGGCCGGGTCGCCTGGGTCTTGCGGGAGCAGGGCCGGGAGACGATGCTGGCGAACCTGTACGGAGGCGGCTGTGGACGATCTGCTTGGCTTCATCCATGGAATGCGTTGGATCTGGGTGCTTGGTGCCCTGGGTTCAAGCGCATGGCTGGTCTACGAGCTGTACCTGCGGGCACCCGCGACCGTGCCCTTGGGCCGGCCATCGCCCACGCCTCGGCCGGCTAATCGAGCCAAACCTGCGACTCCGGCAGGCGCCACCCCCCTGCCGGCCTCGGCCGCCAGCGGACTTGCCGAACATCGCACGCGCAGCGCCGCCCAGACGGTCAAGATGCCCAGCGCGTCGCCCAAGGATGAGGCGGGCAAAGCGACCGGCAAAATGCCGGCGCCGAGTAAGCCGGACGGTGCCGATGGCGAGATGGAAGGCCTGTTCTCGGGCCTTGATGCCGGCATCGACACGCCCACGGACCCCAAGAAGCCCAGCACCGACAGCCATACCCGGGCCGCGCGCATGGAGGCCGTTGGCCTCCATCAGCCGTCGATCCACACCGACAACACCGAGCCGCAGCCTACCGCCAACAGCCCCAAGCCGCCCTCACCCCTGATCCAGGCGGTGGGTCAAAGCCCGTCGATGGCCAAGGCGCGCAGCCAGACCCAGGAACTGGACGATATCCTCAAGCGCATCGACAAGGTGCTGTCCGACGGACCCGGCACCAAGCCCACCGAGGCCCCTGCCGCGCCAGTGCTGGCCGTCCCAGCAGCACCCATCGCAGCCGCACCGGCCGCGGTCGTACCCGCCGCTCAGCCTGAAGCGCCTGTTCCCGCTCCAGCAGCGCCGGCGGCCACGCCCAAGCCCCTCTGGGCCAGCGCTGAGATCGAAGACAAGGATCTGGACAAGCCCAAGGGCACCGAGCCACGCCAGGAAAAGCTGTTCTAAGCTGAGCTAAGCTGACCTGCCAGCGGTTGACGTCTTGCTCGGTGCCCTCACATGACCACGTACCTTGCTGTCGGTTCGCCCACCACCGTGCTGTCCGACGGCGATCTGCGCCGCTGCCTGCACGACACGCTGGCCCGCTTGGGCGACCAGCAGCGCGTACTGGTGGTCCCACCGGATCATACCCGGCTGAATAGCCGCGCCGGCATCCTCACCCGGGATGCCTACGATTACTATGGCCCGCGCCTGACCGACGTGCTGCCGGCCCTGGGCACCCATGTGCCCATGACCGCCGCGCAGATCGAGCGCATGTATGCCGGGGTCCCGGCGCACCTGTTCCGCGTCCATGACTGGCGCAACGACGTGGTCACCATCGGCGAACTGCCCGCCGAATTCGTCCACGAGGCGACCGACGGCCTGTATGCAAAACCCTGGCCCGCGCAGTTGAACAAACTGGTCTGGCAGGGCGGACACGACCTGATCCTATCCATCGGCCAAGTCGTTCCCCACGAAGTGGTCGGTATCGCCAACCACGCTAAAAACCTGTTCGTTGGCACCGGTGGCGTGGAAGGCATCAATGAGAGCCATTTCATCGGCGCCGCCTATGGCATGGAGCGGATGATGGGCCGCGCCGATACCCCCGTGCGGCGCTTACTGAACGAAGCGCTGCGACGCTTCTGCGGCCATCTGCACATCGTCTTCGTGCTGACCGTCGTCGGACCAGACGGCCAGGGCGGCCTGGTGACGCGCGGGCTCTACATTGGTGAAGGCGTCGAATGCTTCGAACTGGCGTCCCGCTTGTCGTTGCAGGTCAATTTCACGCTGTTGGATGAAGCTCCGGCCAAGGTCGTGTGCTACCTTGATCCCGAAGAATTCCATACGACGTGGCTGGGCAACAAGAGCATCTATCGCACCCGCATGGCCATCGCCGATGGCGGCGAACTGGTGGTGCTGGCGCCGGGCCTGAAGGGTTTTGGCGAAGATCCTGAAATCGACCGCTTGATCCGTACCTTCGGCTACCGCACCACGCCCGAGGTCATGGCGGCCATCGACAATAACGCCGACCTGCGGGGGAATCTCAGCGCCGCCGCCCATTTGATCCACGGTTCGACCGAAGGCCGCTTCCGGGTGACATACTGCCCGGGCCACCTGACCCGGGCCGAGATCGAGAGTGTCGGCTACGACTACGGCGACTTGGCCACTATGACTCAG
>JBBQTJ010000011.1:0-24553 GCA_038213315.1 Planctomycetota bacterium | reverse complement strand
GGGCTGGGCGCGAGATAGACGCCGTGGCTGAGCATGCGCGTGGTCCAGCGCTTCCACAATTCCAGGTCGCTGGCAGCGGCACTGGGGAAATCAGTCACCGGCCGGTCGCCGGCGAAGTAGCCCCACATGGTGCCGGCCTGGGCGAACTGCATGGCGAGGCCCTGGGCGGCGCAGCGGTCGCGCAGGCCGATCAGCAGGTCGGTCAGCCGCGCAGCGGTGCGTCCATAGAAACCGCGCTTCCCGGCCAGGCGCAGGCTGGCCAGGCCGGCGGCGACGGCGCACGGATTGCCCGAAAGGGTGCCGGCCTGGTAGCAGGGGCCCTCGGGGGCCAGCACCTTCATCACGTCGGCGCTGCCGCCGTAGGCCGCCAGGGGCAGGCCCCCGCCCACCACCTTGCCCAGGGTGGTGAGATCGGGCCGCACGCCGCTCACCGTCTGCCAGCCGCCCCAGGCCACGCGAAAGCCGGTCATGACCTCATCGAAAACCAGCAGTGTGCCGTGGGCCGTGCAGGCAGCGCGCAGGGCCTCCAGGTAACCTGGGCGGGGCAGCACCAGGCCCATATTGCCAGCGACCGGCTCGACGATCACCGCCGCGACGCGCCGACGGTGCCGCTTGAGCATGCGCTCTACCGCTGCGGCATCGTTGTAGGGCACCACGATGGTGTGCTGAGCAAAAGCGGCCGGCACACCCGCGCTGTCCGGGTGGCCCAGGGTGGCAGCGCCGGATCCGGCCGCGACCAGCAGGTGGTCGGCATGGCCGTGGTAGCAGCCCTCCATCTTGATCACCAGATCGCGACCGGTGGCGGCCCGCGCCACGCGCAGGGCCGCCATGCAGGCCTCGGTGCCAGAACTCACCAGGCGCAGGCGCTGCATGCTGGGCAGGGCGTCGTGAATCAGTTCCGCCAACTGGGTCTCGGCCGCGGTGGGCGCACCGAACGAGGTGCCTTTACGCGCGGCCGCGCAGATCGCCTTCACAATGGCGGGGTGGGCATGGCCATGGATCAGCGGCCCCCAGGACAGCACATAGTCGACATAGCGCCGGCCATCCGCGTCGGTCAGCCAGGCCCCCTTCCCTGAGCGCACCATCAGGGGCTGACCGCCCAGGCGCTTCCAGGCCCGCACCGGCGAATTGACACCCCCGGGGATGAGCTTGCGGGCGGCGGCAAACAGCTGGCGGGAACGGGGTCCGGCGATGGTCATGAAGCGCTCCTTGTGGCGTCGGGCGGGGCAGGGTATCTTGAAGACGTGATTCACCTTGCCAGCCAGAGTCCGCAGCGCGCCATGCTCCTCGCCAAGGCCGGCGTGGCGTTCGTGGTCGTCCCCACCACCGCTGACGAAGACGCCATCAGCGCCTCTGCGCCCACGGCCCTGGCCCTGGAACGCGCGCGCGCCAAGGCCCTGGCTGCCGTGCTGCCGGATGCGCAGGCCGAAGTGGTGGTGCTAGGCGCCGACACCGTGGTCGCCTTGGGTCGGGACTTGTTCGGCAAGCCGCACGATCGCGCCGATGCCGTCCGCATCCTCGGTCGCCTGTCAGGTACCACCCATCAGGTCATCACCGGGCATCATCTGGTGCACCGCGTCGGCGGGCAGATCACCGCCGAGGCCAGCGGCGTCGCGGTGGCCAAGGTGACCATGCGGGCGATGTCGGCGGCCGAGATCGCCGCCTATGTCGACAGCGGTGAAAGCGACCACCGCGCCGGAGCCTACGCCATCCAAGAGACCGGCGACCGCTTCGTGGTCGACGTGCAGGGCAACTTCGAGACCGTGGTTGGCCTGCAGGTCGCCACGGTCGCCCGTCTCTACCGTGAGCTCACTGATCGGGCGCTGCCCCTACAGGCCGCGCCGTGATCGCCATCGTCAGCGACTTGCACTCCAACCTGGAAGCGACCCAGGCGGTCTTGGAGGAATGCGCGCGCCTGGGCGTCACCGAATACCTGTGCCTAGGCGATGTGATCGGCTATGGCCCCAATCCGATCGAGGTCGGCCACACCGCCCGCGACCTGTTCAGTATTTCGCTGATGGGCAACCACGAGGAAGCCCTGGTCACCAAGAAGCACCGCTTCAATCCCCACGCCGCCAAGGCCATCGACTGGACCCGCAACGTGATCCAGGCCGAGGACGCCACCTTGATGAGCTGGTTCAAGGCCCGCTCCAGCTTCGTGCTCAAGGGCAACCTGCTGCTGGTCCATGGCTCGATCTATGACCCGGTCCACGACTACGTGGACGAGCCTGAGAATCCCATCGAAGCCAATCAGATGATCGAGACGCTGGGCAAGGATTTCACCGGCTTCGACCTGTGCTTTGCTGGCCACAACCACACCCCCTTTCTGGCCACCACCATGGGCATCATGGTGCCCCACGACGGCCACCGCGCCTTCCGTGTCCCCAAGGGCCACAAGGCCTACATCTGCGTCGGCAGCGTCGGCCAGCCTCGGGACCGGGATACCCGCTCCAGCTTTGCGACTCTCGATGGCGACCTGCTCACCTTCCGTCGCGTGGCCTACAATTATCGCGAGACCCAACGCAAGATCCTCGAAGCCGGACTGAACCCTTACCTGGCGGAACGGCTCGGCGAAGGCGTCTGACGGCTGCGGGCCGCCGTCATTTCACTACGACCCCGATCAACTCGCCACGGGTGCCCAGTTTGCGCGTCACTGCCTGCACCGAGTCCACGCCGGCGATGGCCCGGACCTGATCGAGGGGCAGCAGCAGCACCTGCCAGTCGCTGCCCTCGATGGTTACGCGGTCGATGCCCTCGCCGCGCACGAAGGCCCGGCCGCCCAGCATCACCACCGTGGGAGCTTTCACCCACACCCGCTTCACCGTGATGATGGGCGCACCGGCGGGGGTCAGGCCGTCGGTCTGGGTCACCTCCACCTCGGCATAGGGTGCCAGGGGCGCCTCTTCGGCCAGCACTGCGGTGGCCAGGACCAGGGAGAGCAGGATGGTGGGCATGACGCCAGACAAGGTGCCGTGCGGGCACCGTGTTCCAGACCTGCTCCGCCATATTGCCCCCCTCCGCCAGCTTCCGAGACTGCCGCCCGCACGGAGATGCACATGGAAAGCTATCACCTGGGACTCATCGGCTGGGGCGTCGTCGGCGGGGGCGTCGTCGACATCCTGACCAAGGACGCTGACCTGTTGCGCAACCGCACCGGACTGGACCTGCGCCTGGCTGCGGTCGTCACCGCCGATGCCGGTCGTACCCGAGCCCAGGCCCTGCCGAGCGGCTGCGTCCTCTCCTCCAGCATGGACGCCATCCTGGGCAATCCGGCCATCCGCACCGTCATCCACGCGGTGGGCGGCACCACCGACGCGAAAGATGTGATGATCGCCTGCCTGACCTCGGGCCGCAATGTGGTCACGGCCAACAAGGCCCTGCTGGCCGTGCATGGCGATGAGCTGTTCGACCTGGCCCAGCGGCACAAGGTCGCCATCGCCTTCGAAGCCGCCGTCGCCGGCGGCGTGCCGGTCATTGCCGCCCTGCGGGACGGCTTCGTTGCCAATCGCATCGACGCGATCCACGGGATCCTTAACGGCACCTGCAACTATATCCTGACGAAGATGGACCAGGACGGCCTGGGCTACGCCGAGGCCCTGGCCCAGGCCAAGCAGCTTGGCTATGCCGAAGCCGACCCGACCTTGGACGTGAATGGTACCGACACCGCTCACAAGCTGGCGATCCTGGCCCGCATCGCCTTCGGCGCCCCCATCCCCCTCGCGGCGGTGCGCACCGAAGGCATCCAGAGCCTGACCTTTGAGGACATTGCGAGCGCCAAGCGCCTGGGCTGCCGCATCAAGCTGATCGCCTGTGCCCGCCGCATGGCCGCCGGAGTCGACTTGCACGTCGCCCCAGCCCTGGTCCCCCTCGATCACCCTCTAGCGGCAGTGAATCGCAACTTCAATGGGGTGATGATCAGTGCCGCCAACGCAGGTCCTAACCTATTCGTAGGTCAGGGCGCCGGGGCCCTGCCAACGGCCAGCGCCGTGCTGGCCGACGTGGTGGACGTGGCCAGCGGACGGTATCAGCATACGGCAACCTCGTTCTCCTTTTTCCGCCAGGGCAGCGCGCTGACGGTGATTGACGAGAACCACGAGGAGACTGGAAGCTATGCCCGTTTCCACGTCGCCGACAAGCCCGGCGTGCTCGCCAAGATTGTGACCACGCTTAGCCAGCAGGGCGCCAGCATTCTGAATATTCACCAGGAAGCCCCCTCAGTCGACCAGACCGCCATGATTGAGGTCATCACCCATCCCATGCTGGGCGGTGCCTTCCTTAAGGCTATCAGCCTGATTGATGGCGCAGGCCTGACCCAGAAGCCTACTGTTTGTCTTCGTCGGCTCTGAAACGGCGGCGCTGAGACTGAGCGTTTCCTGCCTAGACCGGACCTGGTGTCGTTGCCAAAGGCGAAGGCTCTATCTCGCTCCGCTCTCATTGAGGGTGCCAGATGGATGGCAGATTCCAAGAACGTGCTGGCAACTCTGGGCACAAGGCAGGATCTGTGCGTGCTTGCGGTGGCCAACCCTCCTGTTCCACGTGGAACAGCATAGCTGCGACGGGCCTCACTGAGCGCCAGAACACCACGCTTTGCTGAGGAGCAGGCGTCACCCAACGCTGCGCTCTCAAAGCTAATCGCATCTCAGCTCGTCTTGGCCATGCTTGGAGACCCACCCAGTAGCGCCCGAGTGCCCCAGTCATGTTCCACGTGGAACCCACCGCGGTTGCTAATTGACTGTGACCCCTCGCGTCTACAACCCGCACATGGCCTCGGTCATTGCTGTCTCAAATCAAAAGGGCGGAGTGGGAAAGACCACGACTGTCGTTAATTGCGCCGCCTTCGCCGCCTTGGCAGGCAAGCGGACGCTGGTCATCGACAATGACCCTCAAGGCAATGCGACCAGCGGGCTCCTGTCCAAGGGGCAGCACGGCAATGTGTACGCCGAGAACAGTCAGCCCATTCCCACTGCGATCAGTAACCTGGCCATCATTCCTGGTGGACCTGACTTGCTTGAGGCTGAGCGCATGCTCTCGCGCCGGTCCCATGGTCAGACTGTCCTTCGCCAGCGGCTGAGTGTCTGGCGCGAGCAGTACGATGTGATTTTCATTGACTGTCCACCTAACCTGAGCCTCTTGCCGACTAATGCGCTAGTTGCTAGTGATAAATTATTGATTCCCATCAATAGCGAATACTTTGCCCTGGAGGGGCTCTCTCAGCTCCTCGCCTTCATTGATGGCCTGCGGCAGGACCTGCAGATCGCTGTCGAGCTGGCCGGCGTGTTGCTGACCATGCACGACCCGGCCCTGCCCATGGCCCAGCAGATCGAGGCCGAACTGCGCGCGCACTTTGGCAGCAAAGCCCTTGCCTCGACCATTCCCCGGGACGTGGCACTGGCGGCGGCGCCAAGCCATGGGCAGCCCATCGCGGTCTATGACCCGTTGAGCCGCGGCGCCCTGGCCTACCTCGCCGCCACCAAGGAACTGCTCCATGGCGCTTATTGACCACAGCTTGGGCCGCAGCCTCCAGGACGTCTTCAGCAAGACGCCGCGCCGCGAGCCCAGCAAAGGCTATCTTGAGGTCGAGCTGGGGCTGATCCTGCCCCCGGGCAACAACCCCCGCACAGACTTCGACGAGGCCGCCCTGCAGGAGCTGGCCGCCAGCATCCGCACCCACGGCGTGCTCCAGCCCATCGTGGTCATCAAGCGGGAGGTGGGCTACGAAGTGCTCTCGGGCGAGCGCCGCTACCGCGCTGCCAAGCTGGCCGGGCTGGCCAAGGTGCCGGTGGTGGTGCGGGAGGGGGACGATCCCCGCCTGGTGGCCGAGCTGCGCTTGATCGAGAACGTGCAGCGCCAGGACCTGAACCCCATGGAGCTGGCCCGGGCCTACCGTGCCCTGCTAGACGAGCATCAGCTTACCCACGAGGTGCTGGCCGAGCGCGTCGCCAAAGACCGGGCCACCATCACCAACACCCTGCGCCTGCTGAGCCTGCCCGAGCCCTTGCAGGCGATGGTCGCCGACGGCCGCCTGGGTGCGGGACACGCCAAAGCCCTGTTGTCCGCCGGCGACCCGGGATGGCAGACCAGCCTGGCCCAGCGCGCCCTCGACGAAGGCCTGTCCGTCCGCGCCGTGGAAGCCCTGGCCAAGGCCGGACTGCCCAAGGCCGGAACCGCCGTGACCCGCGCCGGCAAGGCGCCTCACCTCAAAGAGCTGGAAGAGAACCTCTATCACCTCTTCCAGACCCGTGTCCAAGTGGTCGAGAAATCCGGCGGCAAGGGCCACATCACCCTGCAGTTCGATTCCAAGGATCACTTCCAGCGCATTGTCGCGATCATGGACCGCTTCGTGAAGCAGGCGAACAAGGTGTGAGCGCAGGGGGGCCAGGTCGCCTGCACCTCTTCGCGTACGAGTTCTGGTGGTTTGGCTTGAAGCAGGCCTGGTCCTGCCTGTTCGGCGGCACGCTGCTGGCGCTCATCTTGCTCACTGCCTGGTGGGTGCCGCCGCTGGGCTTGGCCCGCTACGACCTGCTGTTCCTGCTCGCGCTGCTGGTCCAGGCCGGACTGCTGCTTGCCCGTCTGGAGACCTGGCGCGAAGCCGGCGTGATCCTGGTCTTCCACGTGCTGGCCACCGCCATGGAGGTCTTCAAGACCGCGCCGGGCATCGGCTCATGGTCGTATCCCCACGCCTTCGTGCTTGGCATTGGCGGCGCGCCGCTCTTCGCCGGCTTCATGTACAGCGCCGTGGGCAGCTACATCGCTCGCGTCTGGCGGGTCTTCGCCTTCCGCTTCACCGCCCTGCCGGGCCGCGGCCCGGCCCTGATGCTGGTGACGCTCATCTACGCCAACTTTTTCACCCACCATTACATCGTCGACCTGCGCTGGTTGCTGATCGCCGCCGCCCTATGGCTGTTCCGCTCCACCTGGGTGCACTTCCGCATCCGCGACCATTACCGACGCATGCCCCTGCTGCTTGGCTGGCTTTTGGTGGCGCTGTTCGTGTGGTTCGCTGAAAACCTGGCCACCTGGGCCGGCCTCTGGCTCTACCCCTCCCAACGCCTGCACTGGCACCCCGTGCCGATGAGCAAGCTCACCGCCTGGTTCATGCTCATGCAGCTCTCGTTCGTGTTGGTATGGCTGCTGCACCCACGCGAACCGGACGACGGTTCAACGCAGCCAGGCCCGGCTGCTTGAGCCCGCGCCGATGGCCTGCTTTTTCTACCAAAAGAAGGAGTGGCATTCTCTCGTCGTCAGATAACATTCGTTAACTATGCTCGCCGCCCTCGTCCTCCTGTTCCTCGCCATGGTTCGCCGGGGGCAGTGGCCCAGGCTGGCGCAGCGCACCTTGGGTGGCCGCTGGTGGTGGCGGGATGTGGCTTGGCAGCAGGGCTGGCGCGTGCAGCAGCATGTCGTGACCGGCCATGGCCGCTTGCTTGACCCGGGCCATGTCCGTCGGGCCTGGGGCTATGTGACGACGTTGCGGACTGCCCTGGTCGAGCAGGCGCCGACGCCTCCGGGCGGCCTGCTGGTGGTCTGTCTGCACGGTCTGGGCCGGCACGCCGGCATGTTCCAGCCCTTGGCGGCGGACCTAGTGCGCAGCGGCGCCGCGGTAATGGCGGTGACCATGCCGACGACCCACGACAGCGTGCCGGTCCTCGCGGTTCAGGTGGGCAAACTGATGGACCAGATCCACGGCTACAACCGCGTGGCCTTCGTCACCCACAGTTTGGGCGGCCTGGTGGTGCGCGAGCTGCTCGCGCAACCATGCCCGTGGCGGCAACGTCTGCCGGTGGCGGCGGTGGTGCAATGCTTCCCGCCGAACCAGGGCTCGCGGCTGGGGCATCTGGCCTGGGCGTGGACTCCGCTGCGTTGGCTGCTGGGCCCGGCCCTGCGCGCGGTCCAGCCCGCTGCTCAGCGTCCTCCGCTGGATAGCGCCGTGTCCTGGCTGGTAATCGCTGGCACGCGCAGTCTGCATCCGCTGCTGCCCGCTCCGTCTGATGGCGTGGTCACCGTAGCCGAGACGGTCATGCCAGGCGTCCGTCAGGTACTGCTGCCGGTCGGGCACACCCGGGGACTGGCCGCGCCACGGTTACGTGGCGAGGTGCTGAAGGAGCTGCGGATGCGACATTCATTTATGGACCGGCGGCCACCCGGTCTCCATGACCGCGCATGCCCGCTGTCCACTTCGCGTCGACCCGTTGGAGCGCCGTCACCGCTGCGGGTGGCGAGGCCGATGACCTGACCCAAGACTTCCTGCGCCAAGCGGAACTGCCCGTGCGCTGACCTGCATCAAGGCGGCGTGGTCGCGCTGATTCAGCCGCTTTTTCCGAACACGGAGCGCAGATCCAAGGCCGAGGTGGTGAAAGGCACGTCCAAGGTGCCGTCCCAGGATACCGTGCGGCAGGCGCCATAGCCGGCGGAGCCGGGCTGGGTGTGCACGTCGATGCGGTCGTTGGTCAGATCCACCAGCCAGGCTTCCGGGATGCCAGCGCGGGCGTAGCGGGGCAGCTTTTCGGTGCGGTCGAAGTCGAGGGTGGCGTCACCGACCTCGACTACCATCCGCACCTGGTGGGCCTCGGGCTTGGTCATGGTGCGCAGGGAGATGGTCACGTCGGGTTCTGGCTCGTCGCGGGGGCCGAGGATGATGGGCGATTGGCTCGATATTACCAAGTCTCTTCGTGTTCGTAATGCGGCGGAAATTTGCTCTGCCAGTTCACGTACCGCCAGATAATGCCTGTTCCCCATCGGTGACACGTCAATGATCTCCCCGTCGATGAGTTCGATGTGCGCGTCCGGCGCGAAGGCGCCGGCGTCGATCATGCGATGGTATTCGGCCACCGTGATCACGTGGTGTGGTGCGGCGAGCATACACTCAGTCTAGCTGAAGACGGCCCTCGGACAACGCTCGGCTTGCCGTGCTCAACGACTACACCCCGGAGGAAAACCGCCGGGGTGTTGCGACCAGGGTGAGGAACCCTGTTCAATCGTGCTGCTTCAGCGCGCCTTGGCCGCGATCGGCACGCGGTAGGGGCTGCAGCTGACGTAGTTCCTGCCGGTACGGACGCAGAACTTCACGCTCTTCACTTCGCCACCATGTTCGCCGCAGATACCGACCTTCAGGCCCGGGCGGGTCTGACCTTCAGCGGGGTGCTTCTGTATCTAGTCCTCAATTCACCCGCGGCCCAAGACAACCATTGTTATTTTTCTGCGCCCTCACCACACCGTCGTGACGCCCGGATAGCGTGGGATGGTTTGGTCGCTGGTGACGATGGTGCCCGCATGGAGCAGGGCGGTGGCGACGATCATCCGGTCGGCCGGGTCTTGGTGGAGGGGCGGCAGGGCCACGCTGGCGGCGGCAATGGCGCCGGTGACGGGCAGTTCGCGCAGACCGTGGCAGCGCAGGGCCTCGGCATACCAGGCGGCCGGGTCGGCCAGGGCAGCTGGCAGCACGATGCGGCCTTTGGTGACCAGCAGGGCGATCTCGAAGGCGGTTATGGCGCTGACGCCGATGGCGCCACGTTGGGCGGCGAGCAGACGGCGGGCGCCCGGGCCGAGCTCGGCCGGATCATTGGCCAGGCGCAGCAAGCCACAGGTGTCGAGGACGATCACGATTCGGCTACGCGACGGCCAGGAGCCGGGTCCGGACTATAGGCTTCAGGCCAATCTTCTGGTTCGAGGGGGGCGTCCCAGCCGGCCCGGAACTCTACCCCACCCAGATGGGGATGGCGGCAGAGCGGATCGATGGCGCTGACGACTTGTCGTAACTCGGCAATTGGCTTGCCGTTACGGCATATCACCACGGTCTCGCCCTGCTCTTCCACGAGGCGCAGCAAGGCTGATAGCCGGCCCTTGGCTTCGAGCGTGTTGATGTGGACCATGTGCTTAGTCTGGTCTGGTCTGGTCTGGGAGCAAGTGCGCAGTGTCGCACAACAACAAAGCCCCCCGGAGGAGGTCCTCCGGGGGGCGGTGCAACAGGCCCTCTAGTCGGCGATCAGCGCGCCTTGGCCGCCTTCAGGGCCTTCTTGGGCGCGGCCTTGGCTGCCTTCGCGGGCTTCTTCGCGGCGTCCTCGACCACGGCCTGGGCCGCGGCGAGGCGGGCGATGGGCACGCGGTAGGGGCTGCAGCTGACGTAATCCATGCCGGCGCGGACACAGAACTTCACGCTCTTCGCCTCACCACCATGTTCGCCGCAGATGCCGATCTTCATGCCCGGGCGGGTCTGGCGGCCCTTTTCGATCGCCATCTTGACCAACATGCCGACGCCGGACTGGTCGAGGGACTGGAAGGGATCTTCGGCGAAGATCGCCTTGCCGCCATCCTTCTCGCTCATCACGTAGTCGGGCAGGAAGCGGCCCGCATCGTCACGGCTCAGGCCCAGGGTCATCTGGGTCAGGTCGTTGGTGCCGCAGCTGAAGAACTCGGCATCTTCGGCGATCTCGTTGGCCAGCAGGGCCGCGCGCGGGATCTCGATCATGGTGCCGACCAGGTACTTCACCTTGGCCTTCTGGCCCGACGCAGCGATGAGCTTGTCGGCGATGGCGACGGCCTGCGTCTTCAGGATCTTGAATTCCTTCTTGTCGATGACCAAGGGGATCATGATCTCGGGCAGGACCTTGATGCCCTTCTTGGCCACGTTGATCGCGGCTTCGATGATCGCCGTGACCTGCATCTCCAGTATTTCCGGATAGGTGATGGTCAGGCGGCAGCCGCGGTGGCCGAGCATCGGGTTCGACTCATGCAGCTGTTCACAGCGGTGCACGATCTTCTCGACCGACAGTCCGGTGATCGCGGCCAGCTTGGCCACCCCGGCGTCGTCCTTGGGGGTGAACTCGTGCAGGGGCGGGTCGATCAGGCGGATCGTCACCGGCTTGTTGTCCATCGCCGTGAAGATGCCTTCGAAATCGCCGCGCTGCATGGGCAGCAACTTGTTCAGGGCCTTCTTGCGGGTCTCCAGGTTCTCGGCGACGATCATCTCCTGGATGGCCAGGCGACGCTCTTCGGTGTCGAAGAACATGTGCTCGGTGCGGCACAGGCCGATGCCTTCGGCGCCCAGTTCGATGGCCTTGATGGCGTCGTAGGGGGTGTCGGCATTGGTGCGCACATTGATCGAGCGGATCGCATCGCACCACTTCAGCAGCTCAAAGAATTCCGCGCTCTGCTCGGGCTTCTTCAAAGGCAGCGAGGACAGGAAGAACTCTCCCGTGGTGCCGTTGAGGGTGATTTCGTCGCCCTGCTTGATGACCTTGCCGGCCACCGTCATGGTCTTGGCCTTGTAGTCGATATTGATCGACTCGGCGCCGACGATGCAGCACTTGCCCCAGCCACGGGCCACGACGGCCGCGTGCGAGGTTTTGCCGCCGGTCGCGGTCAGGATGCCCTGCGCGGCGTGCATGCCGCCGACGTCCTCGGGCGAGGTCTCCTTGCGGACCAGGATGACCTTCTTGCCGGCCGCGGCGAGGGTCTCGGCCTCGGCGGCGGTGAAGATCACGGTGCCGGCCGCGGCGCCGGGGACGGCGTCGATGCCCTTGCCGATCAGCAGCTCCTTGAGTTTGGCCGGACCGACGGTCTTGGCGTCGATGACCGGGTAGAACACGCCTTCGATCTGCTCGGGTGAGATGCGGCTGATCGCCTGCTCCTTGGTGATGAGCTTCTCCTTCACCATGTCGACAGCGATCTTGAACGCCGCCTGGGGCAGGCGCTTGCCGGTGCGGCACTGCAGCATGTACAACTTTTCGTCCTCGATGGTGAACTCGAGGTCCTGCATTTCCTTGTAGTAGGCTTCCAGGGTCTTGCGCACCTGGCAGAGCTGCTTGTAGGCCTTGGGCAGCAGGGTTTCGAGCTCGATCAGCTTCATCGGGGTGCGGATGCCGGCGACCACGTCCTCGCCCTGGGCATTGATCAGGCAGTCGCCGTAGAACTCGTTGGCGCCGCTGTTGGGGTCGCGGGTGAAGCAGACGCCGGTGCCGGAGTTGTCACCCTTGTTGCCGAACACCATCTGCACGATGTTGACCGCAGTGCCGGTGAGGTCGGTGATCTTCTCGACGCGACGGTAGGTCACCGACTTGTCGGCTTCCCAGCTGCCGAACACGGCGGCAATGGCGCCCCAGAGCTGCTCGGTGGGGTCTTGGGGGAAGGGTGCGCCCTTATTCTGGGCGTAGAACGCCTTGAACTGCTGGCAGAGCTTCTTGAGGTGTTCAGCCGAGAGCTCGGTGTCGAGCTTCACGCCGGCCTCGTGCTTCATGTGGTGCAGCATCTCTTCCATCGGCTCTTTCGAGAGGCCCATGGCGGTGGTGCTGTACATCTGGATGAAGCGGCGATAGCTGTCGTAGGCGAAGCGGGCGTTGCTGGTAACGTTGGCCAGACCCTCGACGGAGACATCGTTCAGGCCGAGGTTCAGGATGGTCTCAAGCATGCCGGGCATCGAACGCGCGGCGCCCGAGCGCACCGACACCAGCAGGGGATCCTTGGCGTCGCCGAGCTTCTTGCCGGTGGTCTTCTCAAGCTTCTTGACCGCTTCGGCGACTTCCTTGTCCAGGCCCTTGGGCATCTTTTTGCCAAGCGCGTAGTATTCGGCACAGGTCGGGATCGAGACGGTAAAGCCGGCGGGGACGGGAAGACCGATCGAGGTCATCTCCATCAGGCCGATGCCTTTGCCGCCCAGGAAATCCTTGCTGAGCTCTTTGCCCTTGGCCTCGGCCTTGCCGTTACCGTAGGAATACACGTGCTTGGTGGTGGCCATGGGATGCTGACTCCGTGAATTGGGGAATGGTCGTGGTCCCGGAAGGGACAGTGGGTGAGGCCCGGGACGGTAGCGTTCCAGGGATGGGGTCAACGCGAGTCCGTGGTCTTATGCCCCGGAGTCATCGTCAGCATGGGTCGACCACGTGCCTGAGCATGGGACGCATCGGCCGAAAACTCCTTCAGAGCGCGGTCATGACGGTCTTCGTCAGGTCCTGCGATGAACCGCTAAATCCATTAAACCAAATGACTTGCGCCATTTCTAGCGCGCTGCCCAGGGCCGGCCCAGGGGGTAAACCAGCGGCCAACAGCACGGTTGCCGTCACCGGGCAGGCGGGATAGCGGCGTGCTTCGCCCAGCCAGTCTGTGTCCGCGCCTGGGACGTCGCCCAGGGCCACCGCCAAGGCCGCCAGGGCCTCGCCCCGGGAATCACGCAGCAGGCGTCGCCGTTGCCCCTGGTCCAGGTCGCGCAGGCGCGGACCCCAGGTGATCAACCAGGGCAGGTCGCGACGCCAGGTCACGGGGACAGGTTCCTGGTTCAACCAAACCTGAGCGCCCGCCGCTCCCAAAGGAAGTAGCCAAGCAGCCACTTGCACCAAGACGGGCGCGGTCGCGAGCTTGGCAAGCAGGTCGACCTGGGTCGTCGCTGCGCCCGGGGTGACCTCCTGCAGATGACCGCTTTGATCGAGCAGGCGCAGGAAGGCGGGACCAGCGCCGGCGGAGAGGGCCTTGCGCCATTCCTCCAGCACCCGCTCTCGGCTGATGCCGTCGAGGGTCGTCGACAGCACCGCTGCCCAGGTGACGGGTTCGATGGTGAACCCGAGAACCGCGGCGAAACGAAGCGCACGCAACACCCGCAAGCGGTCTTCGCGGAGCCGGGCCAGCGGATCGCCGACCGCGCGCAGGATGCGCTGCTGCAGGTCGGCGCGGCCGCCCACATGATCGATGATCGCACCGGTCACCGGATCCTGCAGCAACGCATTCACGGTGAAATCCCGACGGGCCACATCTCCGGCGGCGGTGGTGAAGACCACGTCGGTGGGTCGGCGGCCGTCGATATACACGCCATCCGCCCGGTAGGTCGCGACCTCGGTCGAGACCTCGCCAGGCCCGACCACCACCACCACGCCAAACGCCTTGCCTACGGCGATGGTGCGCGGAAACAACGCCAGCACCTGGTCTGGATGGGCACTGGTGGCGACGTCGTGATCGTGCACCGGTCGTCCCAACAGCTGGTCGCGGACGCATCCACCGACCAGGAAGGCCTCATGACCGGCTGCGCGCAAAGTCGTGATCACGGCCAGGGCAGCCGCAGCGGAATCTACCATGCGCTCTACCGGTGGCCTGGGGCTCAGGTGGGCAGCGCGATGGGCATGATCAGGTAGCTTGCTCCTGGTTCCTTCATCACCATGCCACGGGACAATTCGATGGTGATGCGATCCGAGCGGAACACGCGCAGCACGTCGGTGAAATACTGGCTGTTGATGCCCAGTTTCTGCAACGGACCGCTATAGGTGCAGGCCAGCGGGATACGCGCGCTGCCATTGGTGTAATTCAGATTCGACAGCACGGCCTGATTGCCTTCAAGCACCAGCACCACGCCACGGCTGGTCTGATTGGTCATCAGCGCCGCGCGTCGGACGGCACTGGCCAATTCGGTTGCGGAAAACTCGACGCTGATCGCGGCCCCACCGGCGATGGCGCCGCGGTAGCTGGGGAAGGTTCCTTCGACCAGGCGACTGGTCAGATCCACCTTCAGGCCAGACAGCAGATTGAAGCGCACGAAGACCAGTTTGCCGGCGAAGGCGATCTCTATCTTGTCTGCCTGGGTGGTGCCGCCGATGCGCTGCAAATGGCCAATGGTCAGGGCCGGGATGATGGCTTGGACCGGATCATTATTGAACGAGGGGTCCCTCTCGACCGCTTCGCACAATACTTTGCCGTCAGTGGCCGCCAGGACCAGTTCGCCCGCACCGATGCTGATGAACATCGCGGACAGTACCGGACTGGTGCGATCCTTGTCCATGGCGAAGGCGGTCTGGCGCAGCATCTCTTCAAAACGCTTACCCGACAAGGTCACGCTGGGCACATCGGCAGGATAGAAGCTGACCGGCGGGAAGGTCTCACCGACAATGGCGGGCACTTGGTAGTCACCGTCATCAAGCTTGATGGTCAGCACGCTCTGGTCGGCTCTTCGGTCCAGGGTCAGCGAGACGGCCGCCGAGGACGACTCCTTCAGGATCGCGACGATCTGACGTGCCTGCACCACGGCTTGTCCGGTGGAGCGCACATCGACTTGCGCGACCACGGCACGCAGACCTACCTGACTGTCGGTGGCGACCACTTCCAGCCGATCCTGCAGGACATCCAGCAAGAGGTTGGTCAGGATCGGCTTGGTGCTGTTGCTGGGCACCACGGCATCGGCAGCCTGCAAGGCCGCCAACAGCTGCTGGCGATCACAGTGGAGGTTCAAGGCCGACAAGCTGCTCAGAGGTGAGGAGTCCATAAGGTTATAATCCTCTTCTTCTTTTAACTTCGTCCATGATGAAAATGGCGAAAGCAATCCAAGCCTTTGTCGGGGCCCAGGCTGTGTCGTCTATAATCCTTGGCTAAGAAGTCCCGCCAGAGGCGTATACCCAGGGTTGTCGCCAGGAAAAGGAGGGGGGAGGTCACGGAGTGCCGGTGTCAGGGGGAAAACGGCGAAAACCTTGGCGTATCCGTCGCCTTTCCGGCGGAGCGTACGGTCTTGGGTCACGGCCGTGAAGAAGCCTTCCGTAACGGGCATCACCACCACCATGCGGCCATGCGGCGAGCGGTAGTCCTGGCGTGTCTGGTGAGCGGTCTGGCGGGCGCTAGCGAAGCGACCGGGCCTTCTGGGACGAATCTGTCCAGCGTGTCGGGCAGCGAAGCCGACCGCAGCGATCTGTCCAGAACCAGCCAGCGGGACCCCGGAGGCACCAACGCCAGCCGGGCGCAGGATATCCAGGCAGAAGTAGCGAAGAGCCAGCCGCAATTCACCCCGCATTCCGGCGGTGCGGCACGCCAGGATCCCGAGATCACGCGGCCCTTCGATCATCGGATAGCCCCTGAGCCCCGCAGGCAGCAGGCAATCTACCAGCGCAAAGGGCCGTATCTGCCGGCGCTTGGCACCGAACCCTACGTGCGGGGGCAGGAGGTCCGCGGCATGGGCCCCGGACGACCCGAGCAGATGCCCAATGGAACCGTCATGAAGTGGGTGCAGGAGAATCCCTGGTTGTATCAGACGGACCCGGTGCGGCTGTAGGGACAGCGACCAGACCCGCACCGACGACCGCCATAAACTGGTCTTGGACGGCAGCCTGTTCGCCCGGGGTCATGAGCGGATCGCGCAGGCGGTAGACCACCCGGTTGATGCGGTCTTCAAGCTGCATCCAGGACTGGCTCTCGCGCTGTTCAATCATGATGAATTTCAAGCGCTTGAGCCGCATGAGGCAAAGGGCGATCACATAGCAGAAGCATTGCTGCGGACGCACCGTCGCGCCCTTCAGGTCGCAGAAGATGGTGAACAGCGTCTCCTTATCCAAGCGCAGGGCCTTGGTGTTCTCCTCGGGGCGGGGAATGGTCCGCCGCCACCAGGACAGCACCGCGGTGCGGTCGGTGGCTTCCCAACCGTCGTGGCAGAAGTCCCGCCGGCTGAAGCCGCCCTCGGTATAGACCAGTCCAGAATAGACGAGTTCACCCGGACCAAGCAGTCGCCCGGTGACCGCACAGGTCAAGCGCGCCGTCGCAACTTTACCTTCCCAATCCATGATTCAGTCGCCTTTTCTGAGCATTAGCGCATCCATGCTTCAATCCCGGAAATGGTCTTGGGAATGTCGCGGGTCAGTTCTTCGCAGCCATCCGCAGTGATCAAAAGATCATCCTCGATGCGGATGCCGAAGCCGTCTGCCGAAAGATAGATGCCCGGTTCGTTGGTCACCACCATGCCTGCGGTCAGCGGCAGGTCACCATCGGCAGGGTCATGCACGTCCAGGCCCAGATGGTGGCCCAGCCCATGGTGCCGCGTGAAGCCAGCGGCGGTGATCAGCGACCAGACCTGCTGATTCCAGTCGTAGAGGGTGATGCCAGGCCGCAGCAATTCCCGGGCGCGAGTGTTGGCGCGCAGCACCAACTCATAGACCTCGCGAAAGCGCGGCTGATCGAAACGGCCATGTTGCGGCACGGTCCTGGTGACGTCGGCGCAATAGCCTCCGGCAGTGGCACCACTGTCGATCAACAGGGGGCGTCCGCGTTCGAGCGGCTGATCATTAAACGGATAGTGCAGGGTCGCGCCGTGCACCGCCGAGCCGACGATGGGCGGGAAAGCCAAAGGACCATGATCATGACGGCGGTAGTGGCAGGTCAGTTCCGCCGCGACCTCGGCTTCATGGCGGAGCACCGTGCGGATGCGCGGCAACACCGCCTTCAAGCCATCGCGGGTCCGGGCGATGGCGGTGCGCAGCCAGCGCACCTCGTCGGCGTCCTTGACCATGCGCTGGCGGACCAGCGTGCCCTCGACATTGGCCACGCCCACGCCGGCCGCAGCCAGGTCCGCCCGCCAAGCGGTGCGCGCCTCGGACTGGAAGCCGGGTTCGCGGGTACGCTGGCACATGGCGATGCGCCCGTCCCAGGCGCGGGCCGCGGCCAGCACCGCGTCGCGCAGGCGGCGACGGTCAAGCACGGCCTCCACGGCAAAGGCGCGCCGGGCCTGCTCGCCCGGGGCCAGGCGGGGACCATCCCAAACCACCCGGGCCGGGTCGCCGGCATCAAGAAACAGCGTGCTGTGACCATCGGGCAGGATCAGCACGGCCGCATCCGGCTCGACGCAGCCAGTATAATAATCGAACCAGGGGTCTTGCCGCTCACGGCGCAAACGATCTTCGCCGCAACCGACCAGCAGCAGTGGCACCGGGGCGAAGCAATGCCGCTGCGTCAATAACGCGGCTTCGGCACGTCGCCGACGGTACGAGGTCAGGGGGCAGGCACGGCCGCGGATGAGCATGCAACGTATGCTCAGCGCCGCGTCGCCCGGCGGAAGGCCGGATCCGCCCCTCGCCTAAGCCCTTCCCGCGCCGTAGGGGGGGCATAGGGTCGCCACATGCTCGGATTCTGCCTTGATCTCGCCAAAGTGGGTGGCCGCATCGCCCGCGAGCACTTCCTGCGCATCAGTGAGCGCGAAGTGAGCACCAAGGGACACCACGACTACGTGACCCACGTGGACAAGCTGGTGGAGGACACCCTGGTGCGGCGCATCCGGGCCCATTACCCGAACCATCAGATCCTGGGCGAAGAGGGTGGATCGGGTGGGCACGACCTCGCGGCGAATGTGCCCCTGTGGATCATCGATCCCATTGATGGCACCACCAATTTCATCCGCGGCATCCCCTTCTTCTGCATCAGCATCGCCTATGTCGAGCAGGGCGAACCGCGGCATGCGGTGGTCTATGACCCCTTGCGCGATGAAGCCTTCACCGCCGAGCGCGGAGCCGGCGTGTGGATGAACGGTCAGCGCAGCTACACCAGCAATTGCACCAGCATCGACCGGGCCCTCTTGGCCACCGCCATGCCCTATCGCAACCCGCAGTGCCAGACCGACTGTCTGCGCGTCTTCGATCAGATGCAGCGGGCCTGCGATGATCAGCGCCGTTCGGGTTCGGCCGCGCTGGATCTGGCCTATACCGCCATCGGGCGTCTGGATGGCTACTATGAACTGGGCATCTATCCTTGGGACACCGCTGCCGGCGAATTGCTGGTGCGCTGCGGTGGCGGTGCGGTCACGGATTATGCCGGTCGCATCGAGGGTCTGATCAGCCGGCGGTCAGTGGTCGCCGGGGCGTCACCGGCCTTGCATCGGGTCATGCTTGAGGCGGTCCAGCCGCTGCGGCCCTGGCTGGACCAGGCGCCATTCACCGGGCTCGGCTGACCATCGCGTCGTGCTGCTGCTGCTGCCCGTCCTGCCCGGCGTTCATCGTCCCAAAGCGCTCTGGCTGACCGCGACGGTGGCGGTGTTGGCCGTGGCACTCTTCCTCGCCGAACGGATCGGCCTGTCCCTGCTGGCCCGAGGTGGCACTGGTCACGGCCTGCTGGTGCCCCTGGGCCAGGTCCTGGCCTCGTTGCGCGCTTACGGTGATCCGATGGTGCAGAGTCCCTGGGCCTTATGGTGCGGCCTGCTGGTCCACGATGGGTGGCTGCATCTGGCCATCGGGCTGGCCGGCTGGCTGGCCCTGGCCGGGGCCGCCGAGCTGTGGCTGGGCAGTGCTGGTCTTGGGCTGTTCTTGCTGGCCCTGGCGCCAGCCTCGACCCTGGGCCTGTCCGCCGGCCTGGCGACCACCGCTGCGGCCGGCCCGGGGTTGGTGGCGCCGGCGGCCGCCCTGGGCGCCCTGCTGGTCGCGACGCGTGCACCGGCCCGGCTGGAGGTCGTGCTGGCCTGGTATCAGGTCACGGCATTGGGCTGGCGCCACCTGGCGATGATCGCGCCGGGCCTGGTGCTGGCCGTGCTGTTGGTCGCAGAGGGCCTGCGCACCTGGGGTCAGGCGGCCGCCGGCCGGCCCGGGCAGCTGCTGGTTGCCGTGGCGGTCGGGGTGGCCGCGATGGTGATCACCAGGCGGGCCTGAGCCCCAGCCCAACGCCCGTTGCCCGGCCCGGGGCCATCGCACCATCTGCCCCCCACATGAGCACCATCGATCTGCAGCCGGTCAAGGGCACCCGCGACTTCTATCCCGACGAGCTGCGCCTGCGCACCTGGCTGTTCGGCCATTTCCGCGCCGTGGCCGGCAGCTTTGGCTATGAGGAATACGACGCCTGCGTACTGGAGCATGCCGAGCTCTACATCCGGAAAGCCGGCGACGAGATCACCCGTCAACTCTACGATTTCCAGGATAAGGGCGAGCGTCACGTCGCCCTGCGTCCCGAGTTGACTCCGTCCCTGGCCCGCATGGTCATGGCCAAGGGCGCGGCCCTGGCCCTGCCGGCGCGCTGGTTCGCCATCCCCCAATGCTTCCGCTACGAAGAGACCCAGCGCGGCCGCAAACGTGAGCACTACCAATGGAACATGGACTGCGTCGGCCTAGCCGGCGTGGCTGCCGAGGCCGAACTGATCGCCGCCCAGGCCGAACTGTGCCGCCGGGTGGGGCTGAAGCTGGAAGCGGGCGGCGAGCCCGAGGCGATCTGGCGGGTCAGCAACCGCCAGGTGCTGGGCCACGCCCTGGAAGCCATGGGCATCACCGGCGAGCAATTCGGCGCGGTCTGCGTGTGCATCGATAAGCGCGGCAAGGTCGACGACGACGAGATCCTGCGCCTGCTGGCCCAGACCGGCGTCGACGCCGAGCGCGGCCAGGCCATCCTGCGCCTGTTGGACGTGCGCGGCCTAGATGACCTGGCCGCCGCGGTGCCCGCCGACAATCCCGGCCTGATCGCGCTGCGCGAGCTGATGGGTCTGGCCGACAGCTTCGGCATCGGTCATCTGCTGCGTATCGACCTGTCGGTGATCCGCGGCCTGTCGTATTATACTGGCACGGTGTGGGAGGTCTTCGCCCAGGCCGGCACCTTCCGTCGCGCCATCGCTGGCGGCGGACGCTATGACCGCCTGACCGAGACTCTTGGCGGCGCCGCAATCCCGATGGTCGGCTTCGGCTTTGGCGACATCCCCATCGCCGAGGTCTTGGCCGAGCTGGGTCGTCTGCCCGCCCTGCCGCGCCAGGTTGATGACGTGGTCTATCCCATGTCGGCGGTGGAATTCCCGGTCGCCAACCGCATCGCCGTCGCTCTGCGCGCCCAAGGCCGCACGGTGGTGGTGGACTACGCCTGCCGGCGCTTCAAGCACGCCATCCAACGCGCCGAGGACGAGGGCGCCAAGCGCCTGGTGATCCTGGGCGGCAACGAGGTCGCCAAAGGCGTCTGCAAGGTCCGCACCCTGGGCGCCGAGCGCAGCGAGGTGGATGTGGAGCTTGCAGAGTTTGGAGTTTCGAGTTCTGAGTTTCGAGGTGGCGGCGCGGCAGAATGAGACCCGTGAGGTCCTTCTTCACCTCGAAACTTGAAACTCGAAATTCGTAACTCAGGTGATCTCCACCCCCACCCTTCTCGCCCAGGTGCGCTCCACCGCGCCGTTTCTGGAGTTGCCGGCCGCGCGGGCGCGGGGCGACGAGCCGTTAGCGGCGGGCTTGGCGGTGGATGGCTGGAAGCAGTTGCTGGCTGATGGCGTGCATCTGGCCAAGGTGGCCAAGCCCGCCGGGGCCGAGGCCGACCGTTACTTCGGCTTGTGCCTCGCTTGTCACCATGCCACCGTCGCGACCTTCGTCCCCACCGATGTGGACTCCAAGATCCGCGGTCGCTTGTGGGCAGATTGCAGCGGCATCCATCCCGTGCGCCGGCGTGCGGCCGTGGCCGTGGCCGCGCTGCGCTGGAACACCACCGGGGTCAGCACTCGCGATGAGCCCACGGCCCTGGGCGTGGTCAGTGGTCATCAGGGCGAGGCCGACAGCGTGATCTTGGGAGCCCTGGCCGCCGCAGAACGTTTCGGCGACACCGAACTGATGGCGCAGCTGGGGGCGACTCTGGAGGCGGAGGTCGCCCGCCAGGCGGCGGCCTTCGACCTCGCCCTGGCGGCGCCAGCGTCACCGGACCACGACCGCCACCTGCTGCGCCTGACCATGCTGCTGGCGCACAATGCTGGCGATCTTAACCAGGGGATCTCATACTGGCCCGAGCGGCCGGCCCTGCAGCCCTGGCGCGACCGCTTTGGCGACCTGTGCCAGGACGGTGCCACTCGCTTTGGCGGCAGTTACCTCCGGGCGACGCAGATCTACAAGGCGCTACTGGCCCCGGAAGGACATCGGCATTATCCGCTGCGCGCCCTGCGTGCCCTGCGGCGGGACGCGGCGCTGCTGCTGCCCGTGGGCCCCTGGCTGGAGCCCTGGGGCGCCACGCTGGCCACGCATCCTGCCCTGGGCCGCGCCGATCGTGGCGAGCTCCTGGCCGGGCTGCTGCTGGCGACCCGCAGCGTGCCGAACCAAGTGGGCTACTTCCGCGCCGTGGCGGGGATGCTGGACGCGCTTGGCCCCGAGCGCGACCGTCAACTCCGCGACCTGCCGCCGGCCGCCGCCCTGGCTCTGCGCCACCCAGACCAGCAACGGCATTTGGCGATCAGCGCGGACGAGTTTGCGACGACGATGGGCACGGCAGCGCGGACAGCCGTCGCGTAGGCGGAGGGGACAGCTGTCGCGGAGTCGCGGGGTCGCGGGGTCGGAGGGGACTGCCGTCGCGGGGGCGGGAGACAGCGACGAGGAAACCACAGCGGGCGGGGAGTCGGGTATCAGCCCAAGCGCCTAGCGAGCGGCTCTTCAGACGACGCGACCCTGCGACCCCGCGACGGCTGTTACTTTCCGTACAGCGACCCATCCAAATGACAGCCCTGCAGCAGGGCGGTGATGTTTTTGTCCAGGCCGGTGTCGGTGAGGAGGGCTTCGATCAGGGCGGCGCGATCCGCGGTGGGATCCTCGACGCAGCGTTCTTCGAAGGCGGCGGCCACGGCCAGCAGCCGGACCTCGGTGTCGAGGTCGTCGCCCGAGATCTTCTGCGGGCCGGTGCCGTCCAGACGCTCGTGGGCCAGGCGCACCAGCGGCACCAGCGGTTCGAGATCATCGACTGATTCCAGCAGCTCGACCGCCTTCACCGCTTGACGCGGGTTCGCGGCGGCGAGGTGGCCGAAATGATGCAGCAGGCCGGCTTGGCGCAGACGTTCTTTCGAGGCGGCATTCAAATGCATGGCGTCGGCCAGGGCGGCGCAAGTGCGGGCGCAACGTTCGCCGCTGCCGGTCAGGCCGGCCCGCAGCTCAAGGGCGCGCACCATCGCGGTCATCACCTGCCACAGCGCGGCGCGGTGGTTGCGGCGCTCTTCATTGATGTGCTGGGACAGGCCGAGCTGGATGGCGCAGGCACTAACCAGCTCCATATCGAACTGGTCGAAGGGCTTGTGGCTGCCGGTGCGGGACAAGTACAGCACCCCGCGGGTCTGCCCACCCACGGTGAGGGGCACGCAGATCACCGAGCGGATGTCCTTCGCGGTGATCGAGGTGTGGCGGTCAAAGCGTACATCGTCCTGGGCGTTGGCGGTGTGGATCGCCTTGGTCTCAGTGAAGGTTTTCTTGATGATCGAGCGGGAGATCACTGGCTGAATATGCGGCGCCGAGGTGCGCACCGTGCCCGGTACCAGCTTGCCCGAACCGGTCTCGCGACGGAAGACCAGGGCGCATTCGCTGGGCAGGTTTTGCACCAGGCAGTCCAACACCCGCGCTTCACGGTCGCCCGGATCCACCGGATCGGCGATCAGGCGCGCCACCTGATAGAGGATGCGCATGCCCCGGGCGCCATCGCCCGCCGGATGGGTTTCGGCCGGCTCGGTGAGGTCCGACAACTCGTCCACGCGGAAGGCGATGGTGTTGGAGAGCACGTCAGGATCATCGTTGTAGCTGATGCGGTTGGACGAATCGTCATCGGTCAGGGCCTGACCCTGTTCGAAGGTCAGCTCAGTGGTGCCGATCTTGATCACGTCGGTGAGGCGCAGCAGCTCCTCGTCTTCAAGCCGCTCATCATTGACATAGGTGCCATTTTTGCTGTCCAGATCGCGCACAAACCACATGCCGCCGACCGGGAAGATTTCGCAATGGAAGCGGCTGGCGCTGCGGTCCAGGATCTGCACCCCGGCCTCGGCATCGCGGCCGATCGTCACCGGCTTGTCGGCGACGGTCTTCTCGCGGCCACGGTAAGGTCCATTGACGATGCGGATTTTGGGCATGGAGGGGACACGATAGGCCACATCAGCCACTCCGGAAGTCCAGAAGCGGGACGGCGACTGACGCTGTCTCTTAGCGATCTTCGATGCGCTGGGCCCGCTGTGCGGCGCGCTTTTCCAGGGCCAGGTCCCCCGCTTGCCGCGCCGCCAGGGCCAGGGCGCGCCAAGCGCCGGGTTCGTGGGGGGCGAGAACGGTCAGCTCTTGGGCCGCCGCCAAGGCTTGGGCATCGTGCCCATTGAGGTGGTCCGCGGCCAGCCGGGCGAAGGCCGCCCGCACCGCCGCCGCATCGACGGGTGCGACCGCTTCGCAGCGCGCCAGCCACCACGCCGCCAAGCCCACCAGGGCCAGATAACAGACCAGGGCGCCACCAGCCCAGGGCCACGCATAGCCGGGGGTGGCAATGGCCCAGGACAGCAGCAGCACCCCCAACGCCAGCAGCGCCGGCACCGCCAAGGCGAAGCCCACGGCCAGATCCCCGCGCAGAATGAAGCCCGCACCGGGCAGCAGGAGGGACAACGGGCGCATGGCCGACGGTAGCGGGATAAGGCTACCTGGCTATGGTGGATGGGGTATGGGCTATGGTAACAGCCAACGGCGAGGTGCGCGTCGTGCCGTCTATCCATACACCTAGGCAGGCTATGGTGAAGGCTACCTGGCTATGGTGGATGGGGTATGGGCTATGGTAACAGCCAACGGCGAGGTGGCCGCCGTGCCGTCTATCCATACACCCAGCAGGCTATGGTGGATGGGGTATAGCCCGAGGCCACGGCGCGCACTCGCGCTGCGGTGTCGGGCCAAACCCCATACCCCATCCACCATACCCAGCAGGCAATGATGGATGGGGTATGGCCCAACGCCACGGCGCCCGCTGCGTCGTCGGGCCAAACCCCATACCCCATCCACCATAGCCCAGTAGCGTCTACCCATGATCCCGCTGCCAGAACGCATCCGGCCGACGCGGCTCGACGAGGTGGTCGGTCAGGATCATCTGGTGGGGCCCGCCGGCTTGCTCACGC